>DNFL01000388.1:0-17105 GCA_003486945.1 Hyphomonas sp.
ACGATCGCGGGCCAGACGGCGCCTTCGCCCGGCATCACGCTGATCCGTGGCGGCATCGATGTGAAGACCAATGATGTGATCATCCAGCACTTGCGCATTCGCCCGGGCGACAATGGCGAGGCGCGCGCGTCAGGATTTGCGGAGGACTCGATTTCGACGCTTCGGGCGCACAATCTGATCGTCGATCACTGCTCGCTGACTTGGGCGGTGGACGAGAATCTCTCGGCCTCCGGCCCGCGCTTTACTGGCAATTCTGTTGAAGAATGGCACGCAGGCACCTCGCGCAACATCCTCTACAGCCATAACCTGATCGCGGAAGGCCTAGCGGATGCGACACATCCGAAGTTCGAGCATTCGAAGGGATCGCTGATCCACGACAACATTACCGGCATCCTGATCTACGGTAATCTGTATGCGCACAATTATGAGCGCAACCCGTTGTTCAAGGGCGGTGTGCAAGGCCAGATCGTCAACAACTTCATCTATGATCCGGGCCAGCGCGCGGTGCACTATAACCTGCAGGCGCTGGAATGGGGCGACGTACCGTTCCAGACCGGCCGGATGGATGTGATCGGCAATGTGATGCGAGGCGGCCTGTCGACGCGGGAGGGGTTGCCGCTCGTGATGCTGGGCGGTGACGGCGACCTGTCGCTCTATGCGCGCGACAATCTGATGGTTGACTGGAAGGGCGATCCGCTGCCGGAGCGGGGATATTACACAACCGGCCGGGCGAAGATTCTGGACGCGGCGGCGCCGCAACCGCTGCCGGCCGGGCTGCCCATCCTCGCGCCTCAGGATGTCGAGCGATTCGTGCTGGCGAATGCCGGTGCACGGCCCTGGGACCGGGACGGGCATGACGTGCGCGTGTTCGCCAACGCGGCCGAAGGCCGAGGCGAGATCATCGACAGCCAGTCCGTGGTTGGCGGCTACCCCAGGATGCCCGAGACGCACAGGGCGTTTGACCCTGCGGACTGGGATCTCGACACGATGCTGCCCAGAACGGCGGCGGCCCTTGATGCCAGCCAGAAGGGCCGGGGGACCTGACGCGCCGGGCAGCTTGCCAAAACAGGGTTGCCGGGCGAGACAGGTCAGAACCGTTCTCCACGCGTACACCAAAGGCCAGTCGTGACCGAAACTCCTCCCCCCGATGCCGAAACTGAACTGGCGGGCGCGCTGCAGGAAGCAGCCGAATTCCGCCAGCAAGGGCGGGCGACGATCAACGATATCGCACGTATCGCGAAAGTGTCGAAGAAGACCGTCTCGCGGGTGATCAACGAGAGCCCGCTGGTCAAGCCGCGTACGCGTCATCTGGTGAAGGCGATCATCGCCGAGCTTGGCTTCACGCCGGATCCGCAGGCGCGGGCGCTGGCGCTGCGGCGATCATTCCTGATCGGCCTCGTCTATGACAATCCGAGCCCGCAATATGTCGTAAACATGCAGCGCGGGATCCTTGACGGGCTGGAGGCGACGGACTTCCAGCTCGTGCTTCGGCCTGTGAACCGCGCGGATGCGGATGTGCAGGACCGGCTGAAGCAGTTCATCCTGCAGCACAAACCCTTTGGCCTGATCCTTCCGCCGTCGGTGTCGGAGGATGAAGAGCTGGCGGCAATGATGCGCGCGCACGAAGTGGATTATGTGCGCATAGCCTCGGTGGAACTCGACACGCCGGGGCGCATGATCCGCACGCACGATGCGGAAGGGGCCGCGCAGGCCGCGCGGCATCTCTGCGCGCTGGGACATTCGGCGATTGCGCACATCCATGGCCCGGAAAGCTTCCGTTCGGCGCATGAGCGGCGCAGCGGTTTTATCCGGGGGCTGACGGAATCCGGTCGCAGCTTGCCAGCCGACATGATTGTCGAGGCGGGCTACACGTTTGATTCCGGCCTGCTCGCGATGGAGAAACTGCTCTATGCGCGGCGGCGCCCGACGGCGATCTTCGCGGGCAATGACGAGATGGCCACCGGCGCCTATGTTGCCGTGCGCAAGGCAGGCCTTCGTATCCCGGAAGACATCTCGATTGTCGGCTTTGACGATACGCCGATTGCAGCGCGCCTCTGGCCGGCGCTGACGACCGTGCGCCTGCCGATCCGCGAGATGGGACGCGCCGCAGCTAAGCTGTTGCTCGACCAGGCGGCGGGGAAGGAGCCGGAGGATCTGCTTTCCTTCTCGCCCGAGATCGTGGTGCGCGAGTCAACAGCGCCGCCACCGGCAAATTGATCGCTGACAGGGCTGTTTCAAGGCTTGCGGAGCCCTTTGGGGCTTGATATGACACCGGTTACCAAAATTAGAACAACAGGGAGCGACACATGTTCGAGAAAACCTATCACGCCACCCATCCGGACATGATGGACAGCGCCTCGACCGAAGACCTGCGCGCCCGCTACATTGTCTCAGGCCTGTTCGCGGCGGATGCCGTGAAGCTGAACTATTCACACAATGAGAGGATGGTGATTGGCGGGGCGATGCCGGTCAAAGTCAAGGTTGCGCTGCCGGCGCAGACCGAGCCGGCCTCGGCCGCGGGTAAGCCGTTCCTGGAGCGCCGCGAAATGGGCGTCGTGAACGTCGGCGCGGGCGCGGGCACGGTGACAGTTGATGACAAGGCTTACGACATGGCGCCACGGGATGGCCTCTATGTGCCGATGGGATCGGAGGTGGAGTTTGCATCGGCTGATCCGAATTCGCCGGCGAAATACTATCTCGTTTCGACGCCCGCACATGCGCGGTTCGAGACTGTGAAGATTTCCATCGACAAGGCGGTGCCGCTGGAGCGCGGCTCGCTGGCGGAGAGCAACAAGCGCGTCATCTACCAGTATATCGTTCCGGCAACGGCGAAGTCCTGCCAACTGCTCCTTGGGCTGACGATCCTCGATACGGGGTCGGTGTGGAACACGATGCCGCCGCACCTGCATGATCGCCGTTCGGAAGTGTATTTCTATTTCGGCCTCGGCGAGAATGACCGCGTGTTCCACTTCATGGGCGAGCCCGACAAGGCGCGCCATATGGTGATGAACAATGACGAGGCGGTGATCTCGCCGCCCTGGTCGATCCATATGGGATCGGGCACCAAGAGCTATGCGTTCATCTGGGCGATGGGCGGGGAGAACCTCGACTATACCGATATGAACGTGCTCGATATCTGCCAGCTGAAATAGGAGCAGGCGATGGCCTCGGCATTTGATCTCAGCGGCAAGATCGCGCTTGTTACGGGCGCGAATACGGGCCTCGGACAGGGGCTTGCAGTCGGCCTCGCGGAAGCGGGCGCTGACATTGTTGCAGCAGGCCGCTCTACGCCGTCAGATACCGAGAAGGCGGTGAAGGCGCTTGGCCGCAAGTTCGCGTTTGTGCCAGCGGATTTTTCGAAGCCTTCCATGGCCGGCGAAGTCGCGCTGAAAGCTGAGGCGCCTTTCGGGCCGATTGATATTCTCATCAACAATGCCGGCACGATAAAACGCAATGACGCGCTCGAGTTCACAGAGCCAGACTGGGACGAGGTGATGGATGTGAACCTCAAATCCGTCTTCTTTCTCAGCCAGGCGGTAGCGCGCTCGATGGTGTCTTCCGGCAATGGCGGGAAGATCATCAACATTGCTTCAATGCTGTCTTTTCAGGGCGGAATCCGCGTCGCCAGCTACACGGCGTCGAAGAGCGGAATCGCGGGCTTGACGAAACTGATGGCCAATGAATGGGCGAAACACGGCATCAACGTGAATGCCATCGCGCCCGGATACTTCGCCACGAACAACACCGATGCTCTGAGGGCGGACGAAAAACGCAATGCGGAAATCCTCGGCCGTATTCCCGCCGGGCGCTGGGGGCGGCCATCCGATCTGGCGGGCGCTGCGGTGTTCCTGTCATCGACCGCGTCCGACTATGTTCACGGCACCGTTCTCGCCGTGGACGGCGGCTGGCTGGCGCGCTAGTTTGAGGTCTGGAGGCTGGGATTGATGGTCGCGAAGGTTGTCTGCTTTGGCGAGCTGCTACTGCGCCTCACGGCGCCGGGCAGCGAGCGCCTGCTACAGTCTGCGTCTCTTGATGTTTGCGTCGGCGGCGCCGAAGCGAACGTCGCCGTGTCGCTCGCGAATTTTGGCCATGAGGTGGCGTTCGCCAGTGTTGTATCCGCCAATCCGCTCGGGTCTGCCGCGCTGGGCGAGCTTCGACGCCACGGTGTGGATACATGCGCGGTGCAGCGCGCGGCGCAGCGGATGGGGCTCTACTTCCTGGAACCAGGCGCGGTGCGCAGACCTTCGGCCATCACGTATGACCGCGCGGGCTCTGCCTTCGCCGAAGCATCGGCGGACCGGATTGACTGGCGCGCCATTCTTCCGGGAGCGGAGCTTTTTCACATTTCAGGTGTCACACCTGCTATTGGTCCGAAAGCAGCCGAGGCCGCGATCCGCGCCGCAAAGGCTGCGACGACAGCGGGCGTTCCGGTTTCATTCGATGGCAACTACCGGGCGATGCTTTGGGAAGCTTGGGACGGAGATGGCCCCACCATTCTGCGCGAGATACTTTCCGCCGCAACCTACGCCTTTATCAATGAGCGCGACATTGCGCTGATCCTCCGTGCCCGGTTCGAGGACAGGCAAGCAGCGTTCGCGGCAGCCTTCGACACGTTCCCTAACCTGAAGGCCATTGCGGCGACCACGCGCCAGCAGGCCTCGGTGGACGATCAGGCGATCGCCGGCGAGCTTGTGACGCGGGCGGGCCGGTGGGTGTCGACGGTGCACGAGCTACCGGGCGTGGTTGACCGGATTGGCGGCGGCGATGCGTTCGCGGCGGGCGCGTTGCATGGTTTCCTGACAAAGCGCGATGCGCAGTACACGATAGATTTTGCTGTCGCGGCCGGCGCGCTGAAGCATTCGATTCCGGGTGATTTCAACCTCGTTTCTGTGGGCGAGGTTGAGGCGGCGATGTCGGGCGGAAGCTTGGACGTCAAACGCTGAAAGCCGCGTCAAAACTGTATTGACACCGGTTACCAAAAGGGGAGTATGGCCCCACAAAATAAAAGGCGGGCGCCGCGGCAGCGGCGGACACCGCGCACCGGGGAAACGCTGATGAGGAGCCTTCCTAACTTGCCGCCGATCCGGTTCAGCCGGCGCAGCGTTGTGCTCATGGGCGCGGCGGCAGGCGCGCTGTCAGCTTGCGGCGCGCGCAGCGGGCGGGAGTTTCTCTCCACCGATACACACCCGGAAGAGTACCCGACTGTGCAGGCGGTGAAGGAGATGGGCCGTTTGCTCAGCGAGCGGACGGATGGCCGGCTTGGCGTCAAGATATATGCGGGTGGGCAGCTGGGTTCGGAGCAGGATACACTGGAGATTACTGTCTTCGGCGGCCTTGACATGAACCGCGTCAACCTTGCGCCGCTGAATTCCATCGAACCTATCACAGCAATTCCGGCTCTGCCGTTTCTATTCCAGTCAAACGAACACATGCGCCGCGCGCTGGACAGCGCGATTGGTGACGAGATCCTTGCCTCGATGGAGCCCCACGGCCTGATAGGCCTCTGTTTTTATGACAGCGGCGACCGGAATTTCTACAATACCAAGCGCCCGATCCGCACGCCCGCCGACATGCGCGGTCTGAAGATCCGTGTACCGAACTCCGATCTTTATGTCTCCATGATCCGCGCGCTCGGAGCAGATGCAACACCGATGAGCATCGCCGAAGTGTATCAGGCGCTGGTGCAGGGCGTGATCGACGGGGCTGAGAATAACTGGCCGTCTTACGAAAGCGGCCGGCATTTCGAGGCGGCGAAGTATTACAGCCTGACCCAGCATGTGATTGCACCGGAAGTGCTTGTCATGTCGAAATCGCGTTGGGACAAGCTGGACGCGGAAGAGCGCGCCATCGTGCGCCAGGCGGCGAAAGATTCAGTGCCCTTAATGCGCGGCCTCTGGGATCAGCGCGTCGCCGATGCGCGTGGCCGGCTGCTGGCGGCGGGCATCGAGGTCAACGACATTGAAGACAAGGCCGCGTTCGCCGCAGCAATGCGACCGGTCTGGGACCAGTACATTGCGACAGACAAGGCGCGGCGGCTGGTGTCAGAAATTGAAGCCATGGGAGCGGCCGGATGATCCGTATGCTGGCAAATGTCACGCGCGTGGCGGCAGACATGCTGGTCAAGGCCGGCGCGCTGGGCCTTGTTCTCATGACTGTCATCATCGGCTGGCAGGTGTTTGGTCGCTATGTGCTGAACTCGACGCCGTCCTGGTCGGAGCAGGCGGCGCTGGCACTGATGATCTGGTATGTTTCGCTCGCCGCTGCGGCGGGCGTGCGGCAGGGATTTCACATTCGCATCGTTGCGCTGGAAGAGGCGGCGGCGCCCGGGCTGCGCAAGGTCATGCAGGTTTCGTCGAATGCGATTGTCGGCCTCTGCGGCGCCGCGATGTTTGTCTGGGGCGGCGAACTCGTTCTGCGCACGTGGAGCCATTCGGTGCCATCGCTCGGCATTCCGCGCGGTCTGGTCTATCTCGGCCTGCCGATCAGCGGTGCGCTGATGGCGTTGTTCGCGCTGGAACAGGTGCTGGAGAAATTTGGATATCGCGCCGCGCCGGAAACGGCTGAGGAGGCGAGCTGATGGAACTCCTCATTCTCATGGGTGTTCTCGTCCTCCTGCTCGCTATAGGCGTGCCGGTTGCGTATTCATTGCTGGGCGCAGCCATCGCAACTTTTCTGGCGATGGACATTCCGTTGGTCGTCGTTTTTCAGCGCCTTGCCGGCGGCATCAGCGTGTTTTCGCTGATGGCGATCCCCTTCTTCATATTCGCAGGCGACCTGATGTACCGCTCTGGCATCGCGCAGCGCCTGGTCGAGGTCGCCGAAGCTATGCTCGGGCGAACGCGGGGCGGGCTTGGCCTCGTCAATGTTGGCGCGTCGACCATGTTCGGTGCTGTTTCAGGCTCGGCCATCGCCAGTGCATCAGCGATGGGCTCCACGCTCATGCCATTGATGAAGCAGAAGGGATATGACGCGGACTATGCGGTCAACGTGACGGTTACCGCGGCCATCGTGGGCCTGCTCATTCCGCCTTCGCACAACATGATCATCTATTCCGCAGCCTCCGGTATCGGCGTGCCGATAGGCGACCTGTTTCTCGCGGGTATCGTTCCGGGGCTAATAACGGCGGCGATCCTGATGGCGGTGACTTGGGTTGTCGCGGTCAAGCGTGGCTATCCGAGCGGCAAGTTTCCCGGATGGCGCGTTTTCATCCGTACGCTGCTGTTTGCAATTCCGGGCCTGATGGCAGCCGTCATCATCATGGGCGGCATCCTGTCGGGCATCTTCACAGCGACCGAGTCGTCGGCCATTGCCGTCATCTACACGGTCCTCGTCGGCGCGTTTGTTTATCGCTCCCTTGGCTGGTCGCGCTTTGTGGATGCCGCGCAGCAATCGGTGAGGGTCACTTCGATGGTGCTGCTGATCATCGGCGCAGCAACGGCATTTGGCTATGCCCTCGCCATTCTTGAAGCGCCGGCGCAGCTTGCCGAGCTCATCACGTCGATCACGCGCAATCCGCTGCTCATCCTTCTCATCATCAACATCACGCTGCTCGTGCTGGGCACGTTCATGGACATGTCGCCGCTGATCGTGATCACGACGCCGATCCTGCTGCCGGTTGCGATGGAGGTGGGCGTGGATCCGGTTCACTTCGGTATCATCATGATGCTGAACCTCGGAATTGGCCTCGTCACGCCGCCAGTAGGATCGGTGCTGTTCGTCGGAGCAGCCGTAGGGAACCTCAAGGTTGAGGATGCGGTGCGCACGATCTGGCCGTTTTACCTCGCGTTGATTGCGTCGCTGATGCTGATCACCTTCATTCCTGCACTGTCGCTCGCCTTGCCGCAGATGTTCAAATGACAATGCTTGCGCGCCGCCTGCTCACGGCGCTTCTGGCGCTGTTCCTTCTGCCCGCCTGCCAGACTTCGAATTTAGCGGACGCCGCAGTGACAGAGCCTGCAGAAATCATTCATCTGTGGCCGGAAAGTCCGCCCGGCGGCGTGCCGGAAGGATTGGCGGAGAAGATTGTCGAACGCGACAACCCGTTTGGGTTGCTCGACCGCGCTGTACATGAGGTGACCCAGCCGAGCCTGACCATCTTTCGCTCGCCGCAGCCGGATGGGTCGGTAGTGCTGATCATTCCCGGCGGCGGCTACAAATGGGTCGTCATCGACAAGGAAGGGTTCGAGGGCGCTCGGTATTTCGCGGCGCAAGGCGCGACGGTTTATGTGCTTCGCTACCGCCTTCCGCATCAGGGTTGGCAGGCCGGGGCCGATGCGCCGCTTCAGGATGCGCAGCGCGCCGTCCGGGTGATCCGAAGCCGGGCGGCAAAGGACGGCATTGACCCCTCGCGGGTGATGGTCATGGGTTTCTCGGCAGGCGGGCATGTTGCGGGCACGCTGCAGACCGGCTTTGACGCGCACGTCTACGAACCGGTCGATCAGGCCGATGCGCTATCTGCGCGTCCTGACGCAACGGCGCTGATCTATCCTGTCGCGACGATGCATCTGCCTTTTGCGCATCCGGGTTCACGGCTGAACCTGATCGGGGAGGCGCCATCGCCGGATGCGGAGGCAGCTTGGTCAGTCGACCATCGCGTCCGCGCGGGGCAGCCTCCTGTATTCCTCATGCATGCGGAGGACGATGAGGCGGTTCCGGTCGAGAACTCCCTTATGGTTTACGAGGCCTTGCGGGAAGCGGGCGTGCCGGTGTCCATGCATCTTTTTGAGACGGGCGGTCACGGCTTCGGTCTGCGGGGCATTGCCGGAACCCCGTTGGAAGCCTGGCCCGGATTGGTCATGGATTGGGGCCGGGCACAGGGCATTTTTGCGCCCGAACCTGCGAAAAGCCCGACCTGAAGGCGAAATGTGGGCTTTCGCCCCGTTTTCCTCCCCGCCAAGTTGTGGTTCACACCCTGAGAGGCGAACTTCCTGCGCCGTTTGCACGGAACTTGCAGCTTTTCGCCCTGCAAGGGGGCTGAAAGCTTCCCGTATAGTTAAAGGACACGCTGTCATGCACCTCGAGCGTCGCATTCTGATCACCGGCGGGGCCGGCTTTATTGGTTCGTTCCTCTGCGAGCGCCTGCTCGAGAGCGGCGCGAACGTGATCTGCGCTGACAACTTTTTCACCGGCACGCGCACCAACGTGGCGCACCTGCTCAATCATCCGCGCTTCGAACTGATGCGCCATGACGTCTGCTTCCCGCTCTATGTCGAGGTCGACGAGATCTACAACATGGCCTGCCCGGCGAGCCCGATCCATTACCAGTTCGACCCGGTGCAGACGACCAAGACCAGCGTGCACGGCGCCATCAACATGCTCGGCCTCGCCAAGCGCGTGAAGGCGAAGATCCTGCAGGCATCGACTTCGGAAGTGTACGGCGATCCGAACATCCACCCGCAGCCGGAAGAATACTGGGGCAACGTGAACCCGATCGGCCCGCGCTCCTGCTATGATGAAGGCAAACGCTGCGCTGAGACGCTGTTCTTCGACTATCACCGCCAGCACAAGCTGCGCATCAAGGTGGCCCGCATCTTCAACACCTATGGCCCGCGCATGCACCCGAATGACGGCCGGGTGGTGTCAAACTTCATTGTTCAGGCCCTGAAGGGCGAAGACATTACGCTTTACGGCGATGGCTCGCAGACGCGCAGCTTCTGCTATGTCGACGACCTGGTGCGCGGCCTGATCGGCCTGATGAACACCGGCGACGATGTGACCGGCCCGATCAATATCGGCAATCCGGGCGAATTTACGATCCGTCAGCTGGCGGAGCAGGTGATCGACCTGACCGGTTCGAAGTCTCAACTGGTCTTCCGCCCGCTGCCGCAGGACGATCCGAAACAGCGCCAGCCGAACATCACGAAGGCTCGTGAAATCCTCGGCTGGGAACCGACTGTGCAGCTGCGTGATGGCTTGTCGAAGACCATCGCCTATTTCGACGGGATGCTGTCGGGTCGCCTGGCAGCCGAGTGATCTCTGTCGACAAAATTACACAGCCTCAACTTTTGGATGATGTCGCAGCGTCATCTACATTTTTGAGTTGACGCCGATCTTGGCAAGTCTCACACCGGACGCATCGATTGACGTAGCGTCCGGTGAAGGCGCGCCATCGGGTGATATTCAATGTCTACGGACCGTCTGGATTGGGACACGCTACGCGTTTTTCGCGTCGTTGCAGAACTGTCGAGCATGAGCGCGGCCGCGGCGCGCCTTGGCGAATCTCCGCCGACGATCAGCCGCAAGATTGACGAACTTGAGCGAAGCATAGGCACGCAGGTGTTCCTGCGATCTACACGCGGTGTGGAGTTGACCGATGCCGGCAAGCTGGTTCTTCGCCACGTCGCAGCGATGGCAGAAGCGGCCGATTCATTGCACCGGGAAACGGCGCAGGGCGGCGAAACCGTGCAAGGTGCGATCACGATCGGCACCGGCGACGGACTTGGTCCCTACTGGATTGCCCCGAAACTCTATGAGTTCTACCGGGACCATCCGCGCGTCCAGATCAAGCTGAAGGTCAGCGACAGTGCTCCGGATCTGCATGAGGGAGATGCGGATATCGGCATTGTGTTCCAGGAACCGCGTGACCGCGAGATCATCGCGCACCGGCTCGGAGTGCAGCATTATGTGGGTTTCGCTTCGGAAGATTATCTCCGGGACCATGGCAAACCCGAGAGCATTTTCGACTATCACAAGCACCGCTGCATTCTGCACACGTCTTATGTGAACCAGGTCAACCGCTGGGCGCCCAAGATGAGCGAACTGCGCAAGATGGTCGACTTTGCGCTGATCACCAATTCCGGCACTGCCATCGCCGAAGCCTGCGCAAAGGGCGGCGGTATCGCCATCCTGCCGTCTTACATGTCGTACATCGACCGGCGCCTTGTGCCGCTGGACTTGCCAGAACTCGCGCCGGTTCGCTTCTGGATCACGTACACCGAACGTGTGCGCCGCCTTCCGCATGGGAAGCTGGTGATCGACTGGCTGATGAAGATTTTCGATTCCCAGGACGCTGTCTGGTTCGCAGATGAGTTTGTGCATCCGCGCGACTATGCGGCCAAGGTGAAGCTGCTGTTTCCGGAGAAGCAGCGCGAGAAATAGCCCCAACCCTGCGAACGGGGCTTGCCGCTTTGCAGTGACACCATAAGGTTGTGTCAACGATGTCTGCGGCAAGAGGCTGTGGGAATGATGCAGGGGCGAACCATCGATACGCACGACCGAAGACCGGCGACGATCGTGGATGTGGCGCGAGAAGCCGGCGTGTCGTTCAAGACGGTGAGCCGTGTTCTCAACGGTGAGCCGAATGTGCGGGAGCCGACGCGTGCGCGCGTGATGGAAGCAGTCAAGGCTCTGGGGTACCGGGCCAATCCCTATGCCCGCAACCTGCGCGCTACCCAGAGCCGGCTGATCGCCGTCTATTTTTCCAACCCCTCGCGCAACTATACGAGCGAGATCCAGCTCGGCGTACTGCAACGCTGCAATGCCGAGGGCTTCAACGCGATCTTCGAGGAGATGACCGGCGGTATCGACTCGCTGGTGTCGCTGCGCGGCGAGCCGGACCTCGCCGGTGTCATCCTCGTGCCGCCGTTGACGGAAGACCTGGTGCTTATCGGCCGGTTGATGGATGCCGGAATTGCCTTTGTGCGCCTCGCCCCGTCCGAAGCTGTTGGTGAGGCTGGGCATGTCAGCATGGATGATGAACTCGCCGCGCAGGAGATTACCGATTATCTGATCGCCCTTGGGCATCGCCGCATCGGTTTCATTGCGGGGCCGGCGGACCATCCGCAGGCGCGGCTGCGCGAGGCGGGTTTCCTTACCGCGCTCGACCGGCATGGCCTCAAACCGGAGCCTGGCCTAATTGCCGTAGGTGACTTTCATTTCGAGTCCGGCCTGCGAGCTGCCGAGCAACTTCTCTCGGTGAGCAAACCACCGACTGCCATTTTCGCCAGCAATGACGACATGGCGGCGAGTGTGCTGGCTGTAGCCTATCGCAAGAGCCTGCGTATTCCGCAGGACCTGTCCGTGGTGGGCTTTGACGACACGCCGCTTGCCTCTGTCGTTTCGCCGTCGCTGACGACCGTCTACCAGCCTATCCGCGAGATGGCAGCGCAGGCGGCCGGACGGCTGTTCGGCAAGGTCGACCCGGATGCGGCGGCGGCTATCGTGCTGCCGCATCGGATGGTGGTGCGGGAATCGACCGCGCCGCCGAAGAGCTGAGACTGCGCGGGAAGGCATTTCCGCGGCCCCGTCTTTGGTGTAATCGCCGGCGACATGAACACGATCCGTCCTCTCGACCATATTGCGCGCACGAAACCTTATGTTCCGGGCGGCAAGCTGCATGGCGCGGCAGGGCCTGTCGCGATGCTCGCCTCGAACGAGAATCCGTTCGGTGCGAGCCCGTTGGCGATTGAAGCAGTGCGCAAGGCCGCCGGTTCGGGACTCGAGGTTTATCCTGATCCGGATTATGGCGAGCTGCGCGCGGCAATTGCTGCTGCTAAGGGCATCAAGGATGTCGGACGCGTGGTGACGTCCGCAGGATCGGATGAAATTATCCACCTCCTGACCCAATGTTATGCCGGGCCGGGCGACGAGGTGCTGTTCACCGAGCACGCCTTTTCCATGTATGAAGTGTCGGCGCGCGGGCACGGCGCAACCGTCATCAAGGCGCCGGAGACGGACATGACGGCGGGGGTGAATGCCATCCTCGGCGCGGTCTCGCCGAAAACCAAAATTCTGTTTCTGGCCAATCCCAACAACCCGACTGGCACAATGCTATCCGTCGACGCACTGAAGTCCCTGCAGGACGCGCTGCCGGATCATGTCCTGTTTGTCGTCGATGGTGCGTACTCGGAATATCTCGGGCCGGAATATGAAGCGGCGCTGCGCGACCTTGTGGACCGCGGGGACACGACTGTGATGATGCGCACCTTCTCTAAGATTTACGGGCTGGCGGCGCTCCGCCTCGGCTGGGCCTACATGCCGGCAGCGATTGCAGAGACCTATCAGCGTATCCGCGGACCGTTCAATGTGAACACGCTTGCTGCGGCAGCGGGTATCGCCAGCGTCGGCGATGAGGCCTTCCTGAAACTGTCGCGCGATCACAACACGGAATGGCGCGCGAAGATGACAGACGCTCTGAATGCCATGGGCCTCGTCACGCCTGTCTCGCACGCCAACTTTGTGGTCAGCGAATTCGGAAATGCCGAGCGCGCAGCGGCAGCGTTCCAGCACCTGAAGGATCAGTCGATCCTCGTGCGGGCGATTGCCGGTTACGGCCTGCCGACGAAACTGCGGATAACGATCGGCAGCGCCGAGGACAACACACGCTGTCTCGACGCGCTGAAAGCCTTCACCGCTTTACGCTGACATTATCTATGAGGCGTGTACGGCCGAGCCAGGCGGCGCCGAGCAGGCGCGCTTTCGTGCCTTCAGGCAACGGCGAATCAGCGGGCAGGGCTTGCAGCGTGCCAGGATCGACCAGCGCAACGTAATCCACGGACCTGAATCCCGCTGTCAGCAGGAAGCTGCGCGATTCTTCCAGCACGTCTGACGGAATCGATCCGCGAGACAGGCGCATTGCGGCGCGGTGAAGCGCAGCGAACATGGCGCCCGCAGTCTGGCGCTCCTCTTTGGAAAGGTAGAGATTGCGCGACGATTGGGCGAGGCCATCCGCATCGCGTTTCGTTTCTCCGCCAATGATTTCAATGGGAAAGCCAAGGTCGTGCACCATCCGGCGGATGATCTGCAGCTGCTGGTAATCTTTTTCTCCAAACACCGCGACGTCAGGCTGCGCATGCAGGAACAGGCGCGCCACCACGGTTGCGACTCCATAGAAGAAGTGCGGACGATAGATTCCGTCCAGCAGGTCCGACATTCCGTTCACTCGAACGTCCGTAGCCGAACCATCCGGATACATTTCTGCAACAGTCGGCAAATAAACGGCGTCGCATCCCGCAGACATTAACAAGGCGAGGTCTTCATCTTCGCGGCGCGGATAGGTTTCGAAGTCTTCGCCCGGCGCAAACTGGGTCGGGTTAACAAATATGGACACCACGGTCCGTGTCGCGAATTCCTTCGCCTTTTCAACGAGCGAGATATGGCCGGCATGCAGCGCGCCCATGGTCGGCACGAATCCGACTGTCTCGCCTGCGGCTTTCCAGGCACGCACCTGTTGCTGCAAGGCCACACGGGAGCGCACGACGGCCACGGTCTTTTCTGTCGTGAATTTCACTTTGATCCGGCCCCGCATCAGGATGAAGTAAACGTGTTGTTAACCCATACGCCGGAGTTTCCTAGTCATGACACACCGCATCGTTAACACCTTCCGTTCGCTGGCCCTCTTCGGGGCCGTTACGCTGGGCCTCCGGAAAGCACAGATTGATGTGCGCGAACCGGAAGCGATCCGAAGCGGCGCGGTGCCTGAAGATGCGCTGGACACCTGGATGTTTGAACGTCCTGAGTGTGCGGTCTCGTCCGAAGCCTTCATGCTTGAGCGGGAATATGGCCGGGTCTCCGGTGCGCTGGCCAGCCTTCGCGCTGTACTGACAAGCCTCACCCGGATGCCGCTGGAAGCGGATGCGGATTATACGCCGGTTGCCGCCCAGGCAGGTATGGTTCTCGATCCGATGCTGTTCGAAGAAGCTGCCACTGCGGCCCCGCTGCTTACGAACGTCGTGGCCTTCGACGAGGACGACCTCTTCATCGAGGGCGCCCTAACACTTCAGAAACCCTCCGCGCCTATTGAATCACTGTCGCGCGTTGCGTGATTTGATGGTTTCCCCGGTCTGAGGCCGGGCTTGTTGTGGAGTCCACCTGATGCCCGCCGATGGGATGTCTGCACTGAGTCGCGGAAACGTGACCGACATCCCGGCACAGCAGGCAGACGCACGAATCATCGTCATCGGCAATGAGAAGGGCGGGGCCGGCAAGTCGACCGTCTCGATCCATCTCAGTGTTTCGCTGCTCACTATCGGCAAAAAGGTCGGCGTCATCGATCTGGACGTTCGCCAGCGCTCACTGACCCGCTACCTCGAAAACCGCGCGCGCTGGATGCAGAATACCGGCGCCAAGCTGTCCATGCCGGAGATCATCCGCGTCGAGGCGAGCCAGGAGCGCGATCTCGACAAGGCCGAAGTAGAAGAAAGCGAACGCTTCCTTGCCGCGTTGGCCCGGATGAAGCGCGAGTGCGATTTCATAATCATCGATGCGCCCGGCGGCGACACCTTCCTCTCGCGCCTCGCGCACATGTATGCCGACACGCTGATCACGCCGCTGAATGACAGCTTCGTGGACTTCGACCTACTCGGCGATGTGAACCCGCAAACGCTGGAAGTGCTCCGCCCGAGCTTCTATTCCGAAATGGTCTGGGGCTGCCGCAAGAAGAAGGCGCAGACGTCGCGCCGGCCAATTGACTGGGTGGTGATGCGCAACCGCATGTCGCCGCTGGCGGCGCGCAACAAGGAACGCGTCGGCGGCGCGCTCGAGAACCTGTCAAAGCGCATCGGCTTCCGCCTTGCGCCCGGCCTTTCGGAACGCGTGATCTACCGCGAGCTTTTCCCGGCGGGCCTGACACTGCTGGACCTCACCGAACAATCCTCCAACGTTGCCTTCACGATGAGCCACAAGGCGGCCCGGCAGGAACTGCGCGACCTTCTGATCGTGCTGCAGCTGCCTGAACTCGCCGGCGTCGAGATCTCTTTCTGACGCTGGGTCAAGGCGCGCTCGCCCTTGCCAGCTTTCCGCCCGCAAATTACGCCAAACCCCGCGAGAGCGCGTTCCCATTGAGAGAACGTGCCTGCCGGGAGGAATTTGTATGAGCCAGGTCCGCAGCCAGGGACATGTCGAACCGCGCTTTGAAGCAGTGCGCGCAGCCTTCGAGTCGAACTTCGCCAATGGTGAAGAGAATGGCGCCTGCTTCTGTATGACGTTGGAAGGCAAGCCGGTCGTCGATATCTGGGCAGGCCATGCAGACGAGGCGCAGACGCGCCCGTGGGAGAAGGACACGATCGTCAACGTCTACTCGACGACCAAGACGATGACCGCGCTCACAGCTCTTTATCTGGCCGACAAGGGCGAACTCGACTTCACTGCGCCGGTTGCGAAATACTGGCCGGAGTTTGCCGCCAACGGGAAGTCGGACGTTACGGTCGCCCAGTTGATGAGCCATTCCGCTGGCCTTTCAGGCTGGAAAGAACCGCTGGTACGCGAAGACCTCTACGACTGGGAGAAGGCCACGAGCCTGCTCGCCGCGCAGGAGCCTTACTGGAAGCCTGGCACCGCGCCCGGCTACCATGCAATGACGCAGGGCTACCTTGTCGGCGAAGTTATCCGCCGCGTGGCCGGTGAAACCGTGGGCAAACTGTTCGCGAAGGAAATTTCCGGGCCTGTCGGTGCAGACTTTCACATCGGTCTTCCGTCCACGGAGGATCATCGCGTCGCAGACCTGACGCCGCCGCCTGCGAGCGGCACTCTGGGCAATGGCTCGGCCGACGAACTCGTCACCAACATGTCGAACAATCCGCCGATCAATCCCCTCGATACGCGCACCCGCGCCTGGCGCGGTGCGGAGATTCCGGCGGCAGGCGGCACGGGCAATGCGCGTTCGGTGGCGGCCGTGCAGTCGCTGATGGCGAATGGCGGTTGGGCGAATGGCAAGCAGATCCTGTCCGAAGCCGGCTGCCGCAGGGCGCTCGAGCTTCAGATCGAAGGCACCGACAAGATTCTCGGCATCCCGGTCCGCTATGGCCTCGGCTACGGCCTTGCGGGTGGTTCGGTGCCGTTCCCCAATCCGAACACCATCTTCTGGGGCGGCTATGGCGGCTCACTGGTCGTCATCGACATGGATGCGAAGGCCACCTACGCCTACGCCATGAACAAGATGGCCGCGACCACCACAGGCGACATGCGCGCCTTCACCATCCTGATGGCCGCCTGGGGCGCGATGGCTTCCTGATCCCCGGAGCTTGGCTTCGTAAGGTCCAGCGCCTATAGCCCCGGCGCATGGCTACTTTTCCTTTTGAAATCCACGCGCGCGAGGGCAAGGCCCGCACCGGGCGGCTGAAAACGCCGCGTGGGGATATCCGCACGCCCGCCTTCATGCCGGTCGGCAC
>DNFL01000388.1:17301-27190 GCA_003486945.1 Hyphomonas sp.
ATCCGCACGCCCGCCTTCATGCCGGTCGGCACCGCCGGCACGGTGAAGGCGCTGTACATGGATCAGGTGAAGGATGCGGGCGCGGACATCATCCTCGGCAACACCTATCACCTGATGCTGCGCCCCGGCGCGGAGCGGGTGAAGAAGTTGGGAGGACTGCACGAATTCGCCAAATGGTCCGGCCCTATGCTGACCGACAGCGGCGGCTTCCAGGTCTGGTCACTGGCCCAGTTGCGTAAGATGGACGCCGACGGTGTGACCTTCCAGAGCCATATCGACGGCTCCACGCACCGGCTGACGCCCGCGCGCTCGATAGAAATTCAAGCCGACCTTCTCGGCGCCGACATTTCCATGCAGCTGGACGAGTGCACAAACTTTCCCTGTACACCTGAAGAAGCCGAGCGCAGCCTTGAGCTCTCCCTTCGCTGGGGCGAGCGTAGCCTTGAAGCCTTCGGCGCGCGTGAAGGCCAAACCCTGTTTGGCATTATTCAGGGATCGAACTATCCGGCGCTGCGCGAGCTGTCTGCGAAGGGCGTCGTCTCGCAGGGCTTTGGCGGTATTGCGCTTGGCGGCCTCGCAGTCGGCGAGGGCCATCAGCAGATGTGCGACACAATCGACTTCACGGTGCCCCACCTGCCGGATCATCTGCCCCGCTACGTGATGGGAGTCGGCAAGCCGATTGATCTTGTCGAGAGCGTGGCGCGCGGCATCGACATGTTCGACTGCGTGCTGCCCACGCGTTCCGGCCGCCACGGGCAGGCCTGGACATGGGATGGGCCGATCAACCTCACCAATGCGCGCTTCGCCGAAGACACCTCGCCCATCGACGAGGCGGTCAATTGCCCGGCAAGCCTTGAATATTCGCGCGCTTACCTGCACCACCTGTTCAAGGCCGGCGAATACCTCGCCCCGATGGTGCTCTCCTGGCACAACACGGCTTTCTTCCAGTCGCTGATGCAGGAGATTCGCGCAGCGATTGCCGAAGGGCGTTTCGAGGCGCTGCGAGCTGACCTGTCGGTTCGCTGGGCCTCAACCCGCTCGGCCGCGAAGCAGCCTTAGCCAGGCGTCTCTTCGGTCTCTGCCGGATCATCCGGCGAATCTTCCTTGTAGACGATCACCTCATCCTCCTGAGTGTGCAGCGTCAGGAAATCCGGCCGGGCAGGCGCGGGGCAGCCTTTGGCGAGGCCGTAGCCTTTCAGGTACGTCCGGCGCTGCGCCCCGATCTTGTAGGCCCGGTTGTATTTCTTCTCATGGCTCTCGGCGCCGGTTGCCTTGCGGATCAGCCCTCGAAAGGGAATCCAGCCTGTCACACCGGATTCGACCGCGCCAAGTGCAGCTTCCGCCGCCTCATCAGCCAGAACTTCTGTTTTCAGCCGCTCATCCGGCTTCGCAGCATCCCAGTCCGGGCCAAGTACGCCGTCCAGCTCTGCGATCATCAGCTCCAGAGCGCCGCAGCTCAGCTCTGGCGGCAGGTCATAAGGATTGGGCATGGCTGCCAGCAGCGGCGGGATTTCCCGGCGCCGCAGGTTCAGGTCTTCCAGCGGCGTCAGGGCAGCGTCGCCGAAGCCCTGCCGGGTCTGCGCAGTGGCGCTGCCGGCCGCTTGCCCGACATTCTGTCCCAGCGAATCCTGATTGGTGTTTCGGCTGGCGCACCCGGCAAGGGCCAGGAACGCCGCCAGAGAGAGTAAAAATGCCTTCATGGCCAAAGGGAACGCCAAAAAGATGGCATCATCAAGCCGTGCCATGCAGGCAGGTGTTGACCGGCCCCTTCGCGCAGCCTAAATGGCCGCTTCGGTCGATTCCGGCCCCGGTCGTGCCCATAGCTCAGTCGGTAGAGCAACTGACTTTTAATCAGTAGGTCGCAGGTTCGAATCCTGCTGGGCACACCAATATTTTCAAGAGCATATCTTAAAGCGCCGTGCTGTGTCATTGGTCGAGGTAAGCGTGAGGTAAGCACGCGAGCACTGTTCGTGCTTGCGTGAACACGCTGACGGTGATCCCTTCCCGAGGAGGAGGGAAGGATGGGGCACATCCGATTACCTAACCTGCGCCGCACGCTGGCTTGGCGCGAGGTAGTCACTGCCATCGAGAGCGGTGCGTCCGCCGAGATTGTTGCCGCCCGATCTGCAATAGCCGCGCGGGCCGCATTCGAAGAGGCAAGGCACGACCCCGGCTTTCTGCTCGCAGTCCGGTTGCTTGCTGAACTTCCACTCGCTGCGCGGACACCTGCCTATCTCACCGAATTGCGCCGCCTCGGGCTGAACGTCGCACGCGAACCGACCCTTTTTGAGTTCTCAGCAACCCTGAGCGCCCTGCCTGATGAGCAGGGCCGACGGACGGCGTTAACATCGTCTGAACGGTCCGATCTCGGGGCGCTGGCGATACGTGCCCTGGTCGGCAGCTTCAATGCACTGATCGGGCCGGAACTTCCTTCCCTGTTCGAAGCCGATGAGATCGATTTTCAGAGCGCGCTCGGCCGCTATGCGCGCGGGCAGGCGTTCGGCCGTCTCGCGCGGGAGTTCTTTGCCCGCTTTGTGCAAGGCACGCTCGACTATTATCTCAGCCGTGAACTCGGGAATCATCTGGGGCCGGATCAACGCTTCGCCAACAGTGCACATCGCGCCGCATTCGACACAGCGATCCGTCTGCACTGCTTTGAAGCGAGCCGGATCGTCGAGGAGTATGCCGGCGGTTGGCTGGGTAAGCATGTCTATCAGGAAGGGGAGCTGACCGCCCGACATATTGCTGAACTCGGCGCCTTTTCGCTGAAGAAGATCATGGCTGAGTTGAAGAGGCGGGAGGATGGCTGATCCCCGGCTCTTTTTCTGCAACGCGTCCGGGATGGCGCGTGGCGCGTGGGCCGGGGCAGAACGGCTGGAGATAGGCGCGGCGGGCGGGTCAATCAATTTCGATCATGAGGCGTTTTTCCGCCGCATCGGTTCATCGATTCAAGACCGGCTGATCGATCTCGTCGAGATCGCGGCTTTCGTCTACGCGGCAGATGCACGGATTTCGCGGGGCGGTGTCACGGAGCCGCAGCAGGGCGCATCCTGGCGGCGGCGATTTGTGATGCGGATAGGTGTGCGTGACGCGTCCTTCTGGTCAAGCGCGCCCGTTCGTGAAGCGCTCACCTCGATGCTTGTCTTCGTGAGCGAGGATGATTTTGCGTTTGACTTTGTCTCAGGTTCCGGGCTGGCGCCACGCCAGAGCCATTTTGCGTTGGCATGTGAGGCCCCTGTCCGCCTCGACGAGATCATCATGTTCTCCGGTGGGCTCGACTCGCTTGCAGGGGCTGTTTCTGCCTGCGGCGAGGGTTGCCGGCCTGGACTTGTCAGCATCGCAACATCCAGCAAGATCAGTCCCGTGCAACGCGATCTGGCAAAGGCGCTTGGCAAGCGGTATCCAGGGCGACCGCCCGAACTCTTCCAGATCGGCCTGAACCTCAAGAAGCGATTTGGCCGGGAAGACACACACAGGACGCGCGCGTTCCTGTTTTCGGCGCTCGGCGCGGCGGTTGCCATCTCGCTCGGTAAGCGCCGCCTGAACTTCTTCGAGAATGGCGTTCTCAGCCTCAACTTGCCGATTGCCGCGGCAGTTGTCGGGGCACGGGCGACTCGAACCACCCACCCACAGACGCTGTTTGATCTCAGCAGGCTGTTCTCGCTGGTGACAGGTGACAATTTCGAGGTCCGCAATCCCTTCTTCTTCCTGACTAAGACGGATGTCGTTCGCCGACTGCAGGAGGGCGGTGCGGCCGATCTTATCAGGTATTCCCGCAGCTGCGCGCATGTGCGCCAGAGCAGTCAGTATGCGCCGCATTGCGGGCGCTGCTCGCAATGCATCGACCGGCGCTTTGCGATCCTGGCGGCCGGGCTTGCCGATCAGGATCCGGCCGAGGCGTACGCCGTGGATCTGCTGACGGGTCACCGGCCGGCCGGACGTGACCGCGTGTTGGCGCTCGCCTATTACGATTTTGCCCGCAAGGCGCGCGACATGACCACCTGCGATCTCCTCGTCCAATTTCCTGAGGTTGCCCGCGCCCTCGCCCTGCTTGGATGCCCGGAAGCAGAAGCCGTACGCCGGCTGCATGAACTGCATCACCGGCATGGCGAACAGATTGTCTCGGTTATGAGCGCCGCTGCGCGGCAACACGCTGAAGATCTGGTGATGCGGCGGCTGGACGCGGGATCCCTGTTGGTGATGTCGGTCGGGTCAGAGGCTGGAGCGGGAGATGATGTTCCAGCTCGTCGCCTTCCGGAATCGGCGACGAACGTAGGGATGATCATGATCGCCTTTGGGTCTCATAAGGGCCACCCCACCGTCTGGGTCGCAGGGGTTGGTCTGCTGAAGGGTGTTGGCGTCGAGGTTATGCGTGCGCTTCGGGCGCCACATGAGCAGGACATCGCGGCCGGGCGGATGCCCGAGAATTTCGCTTTTGTGCCTTCTGTAACGCTCGTCAGAGATCTCGGTCTCGATAGTGAAGAGGTGCTCCGGCGGCGGATCAAGCGCCTGCGCGATAATTTCGACAAGCTGATGGGGCAGGCGGGATTCCCCGCGCCCGACATCAGTGACCTCATCGAGAGCCAGCCACGCCAAGGTTACAGGATCAATCCGACGCGGGTGCGGATCGTCAGCTGGAGCGAGGTAGAGGGTGCTGAGTTGCTGACCGATTGACTACTCCTGCTCAGGATTTAACCTGATTTCGCTGACGAGGGGACATCCATGATCCAGCGCCTGTCGATTGCGTCCGCCCTACTTTGTGCTTCCGTTGCCTCTCCTTTTGCCGCTGTCGCGCAGGAGCAGATCTGCCGCCGCGAGGCCGACACGACCGGCTCCAAGATTGTCGGCGGGCATGACGCAAAGGCGGATGACTGGCCGGGAATCGCATCGCTGCAGATCGAATATCTTGCCGGGGATACCTCGCACTTCTGCGGCGGCACGATGATCACGCCGGACTGGATGCTGACGGCGGCGCATTGCGTCGAGACGGCCAGCCAGAAACAGGGACATTGGGTCTATCACAAAAAAGAGGGCGGCGCGCTTGTTCCGAAAGGGCGCCGGATCATTGCCGTTGCCGGCAAATCCCGCCTAGACGATGTTTCGCCTGCTGATCAAATGACCATCTCGGATATTCAGATTCATCCGGATTACCAGCCCGGTGCATCGGCCCTGGGGAATGACATCGCGCTGGTCAGGCTCGCTACACCCTATCGGGGCTCCGTTGCGCGCCTGTCGCTGATTCCTGAGACCGATGCCTTCACCGACTTGGGGGAAGTCGCCGAAGTTGCCGGGTATGGCTTGCTCGACGAGGATCCGAAACGGTTCAGGTTCGGGTACGGGCGCATTCCGGGCGGCACGAGTATCTCTGCGCCGTCGCTCACGCTGCAGGACACGGCGCTCGCCACAGTCAGCACGGCGGACTGCGTCTCGCGCCTACGTGCGGCAATCGCGCGCGAGCCCGCACACCACCGGTTCGCCTATGCGGTCACGGCCGCTCAGGTCTGCGCGGGCCAGCCCTCAGGCGGCGCCGATTCCTGCCAGGGAGACAGTGGCGGGCCGCTGGTCAAGCTCAACCGGAACGGATGCCCCTACCAGATCGGGATTGTCAGCTGGGGGATTGGCTGTGCGCGGCCGGACACGCCAGGGGTCTATACGCGTGTCTCGGCCTATCGCGCCTGGATTGAGTCCGTCACTGGCCCGCTCGCCGACGAGCCGGCAGACCTTTTACCCTCGACTCAGTCGGGGGTTGTCGCACTGTTCAGCGCGCTTCGCAGCGAACTCAGCTCGGACGTACAGGCGCCAGAGATCACCCTGCTCGACACGGCGGGGGCCGGCACGGACCAGCTGAGGATTGGTCAGCCTGTCAGGATCCGGGTGACGATGCCGATGGCGGGCAAACTTATCCTGTTTGATTATGATGCCAACGGTCTGCTGACCCAGATCTACCCGACCAAGACAGAGATGGGCCGCGCCAATGGCTGGCCGGTCTTTCCCAAGGGCAGGGCGATCACAGGTCCGGGCGACCTTTTCAGAGGTCAGTTCATCGCGCAGTTACCCACCGGTCGGCAAGCCCTGCTGGCGCTGATCGTGCCCGAGGAAACGCCGATCCCTGTTGATTCCGATGTTAACGCGATGTCGATCTCCAATCCGGTTGAGTACATCCTCAACGTTCTGCGGTCGGTGCTGATCGCGACAGATGGGTCGCGTGGCATCGGGCGGTTTGAGACTGGCCCATCGCCCGCGCCCAGTGGCGGCAGGTACGGCCTACCAGATACTGACCGGTTTGCGATCGGGTTTCTTGAATACGACGTTGTCGCGAAATGATCTGCTGATCTTTGTGGATTCAATAGGTGCAGAGGCGCGAATTAGCCCGGTGTCGAGGGTTGTTGATATTTTTTCCAAACCTTTGCGTTCCGCGCAAACCATCGTTTCAATTAGTGAAACTGAAACAAGGTGCGCGCGACCGACAGCAAGACATGGCGTCGGCTCCTGTGCAAAATATCCGTATGAAGATCAAATACCGATAGGTACCAGTTATGATCTATTCCGACGCGGGACCGACCGAGACCGGCGTCGCATAGTCACCATAGTCGGCCTTTGATGCGGCGAGCACACCAAACGCCGTGCGGGGTCCGAAGTCGCCATCGGCGCGGGTGACGATGCCCGATGCCGGGCCCCTCAACAGGCTTTCCTGCAGGGTCGCGACGCGTGGTCCCCGGCTGCCGATCCGGAGCGGGCGATAGGCGCTGGTGAAAGTGGGCGAGCCCTGATCGGCGAGTGCCGCTTCCAGCCCGGTCAGCAGCATGTAGCGGAACCGTTTCTGCGCGTCTAAGGGTGATGCGGTGCCGTCCGGCCCGGCTGTTCCGGCAAGCTGCCGGAAGATGTCCCAGGCGCCAGTTGTGCGCGTACGGGCGGGCTTCACATAATTGCCATGAACGACCTGGCAGCCCGCCGAATTGAAGATGTCGCCGTGACCAGCCGCATGGATGTTGTGGCCCGCGCCGAGCGTCCAGGCGGTGGTCGGCAGGAAGGGATCATAGACGAGCGAGGCGGCGGTACGCAGCACGGGATAGGTGCCCGCGATCAGAAGCGCGCCGCGCTGCGCGCTTGTCGCTGGAGACGCCTTATGGGTGCCGGTATGGTAGGTGTAGAGCCCGGTCGGCAGGAGACTTGTGCCATTGCCCTGCACGAACAGGCTTGCGAACATGTTGTGCGCCGCAGGCACCGTCGATCCGCGAAAAACAGCGACCCGGCTGTCAGAGCGCCGCCAGAGGCCCAGCACGCATTTCTGGGCGAGATGGGTTGGCGGATCGACGACAAGCGTGTGCTCTTCCGCCCAGTCGCGGCTTGTCTCGCTGCCAGCGATCCTGCATCCGCGCAGGCCGAAGACGACAATGTCGCCGGCCCCGGCGAGCTGGAAATCATTGCGATCCGCGAGGAAGGCGAGCAGCGTGCCGGAGACATTGAACACTTCCGGCGGCGGCGCGTAGACCCTGAGATGAAGATAGTCCGGGGCACGTGCCGCGGGCCATTCCGGCTGCGGGCGATCTGCATGGGGCGTATCCCAATAAGGATTTGCCGAGAGGGTAGCGATCAATTCGGTCGAGAGGGGCGGCACCTCAAATGAAGCTGTGAGTGAAGATAACAGCATGATGGCCTTGTCTGGTCCCTCAACGCTCTCGGCGGAAAGTCGGCTGACCGACTGTCCAGCGAGCATCTCGATCTCGTTCAGCACCGCGTCCAGCAATTCCTCATTGGTGAACTCAGGATCAGCGCTTGCCGGATCGGCGCCTGCGTGGGCCACAAGCATGGCTGTAGCAAGGCCTGCTATAAAACGGCGCCTGTCCATGTTGTCTTATCTCCCTGCAGAACCGGATCGCCGCCGCCAAGCCAAGACGGCGAGGGCGGGATAGATGGGCAAATATAAGTGCGGAGGTCAGAACGTCCGCAAAATGTAAGCTTTGCCACGATCAAAATACTCTTCAAAGGCAAGGTCTTCGGCCTTGGCGAGCGCGAACCCGGTCTCAACACTTGCGATCCGTTCGGCATGTGTGCCGTGATGGTTCTCGGACGCGACATTCGTGTCTCCGATCGCTTCCATGAACTGACCGGCGAGGCGGACGCTGACCAGCGGCTGGTTTCGCTTGATCCAGCCGAGATAGCAGCCAGTCAGGTAGTCGGCGTGAAGCTCGCTGCGGCGCACATTCTGCTGACCCCGGTTGAGCTCGGCGATGGCGCCGCGTCTGTATTGCGCGACATGCGCAAATTCATGCGCGACGATCGCCATGATTGCCATGCCGGAAGGATCGAAGTCGCGAAGTTTCGCCAGCATGGTTGACCCGAACCCAACGGTGCCAAACTCCGCGCCGGGCGGCGTCTGTGGCATGGCCCAGGCATTGTCATGGTGCTCATCGTTGACGATGCCGAAGGCTGGCCGTTCTCCGAAGAAACCAGCCAGCCGGATGATGGCGCGGCCGAACTGTCGGTCAAAATCCGGATCGCCTGTCGTCGATGCGAAGTCCTGACGGCCAATGCCGCGCGAGATGAATTCGTCGAGTTTGCGGCTCTGGGCTGGCGCGTTCAGAAAACAGCCGGCGCTTCCAGGCACCGGTTGCGCGCCGGCGGCTTGCAAGGTCCCGCAGACAAGGCAGCCGCAGATGAAGCCCCGACGGGAGAGAGGAGTCATGTCCTTGTCTCCCTATCGCTGCGGGATGATCTGGCCAATCGCTGCGCCGTAAATAGCGTTCGAGCACCAGCAGGCGGAGCCAACCGGCCAGGCGCCATTGGCTGTAGTACACCAATAGGCAGGCGTCTGGCAGACCCAGCTGTACTCAATCGCCTGGGTGACCTGCGGCTGCGGACTGGACGTGCCTGGCCGGGGCGAAGGGGGCGGCGCAGGGGTGTCATCCGGGCATTCGCCGAGATAGCAGCCGTTGCCCTGAGCCATCGCAGGCCGTGACGGTGATGCGGCGCTCGACTGCGGCGGTGATGACCGGGTGTTGCAGGCGATCTCCTCACTGTCGCAGGCATCAAGCGCAAGATCGAAACGGTCATCGCAGCGATTGAAGCAGGAGTTGCTGGTGCACCGCTCGTAACAGGCGCTGAAAGCGGTATCCGCCCGGTCGAAGCAGGCATCGGCGGCGACCGTGCACTGGTTCTGCGCCAGTGCGGACGGCAGCGCTGCGAACCCGAAGCTGAACAAGATCGCAAGGGCGGCGGCGCGCGCCGGAGTCACACGCAGATGCACTGTCGTCTCCCGTTTCTCCCTACACAAGGATACCTCAGCGCTTTTCGTGATCAAGTAGAATTTCCTGTGACTGCATTCGCGGCTCAGTGCAGCGGACCGCATCGGGCAGTAGCCACGACTATCAGGCGTTGAGATTGATCGGGACTTGTGAAACTGTTCAAAAACCTTGTGAGACGAACATGTTGCGCCAGCTCTGCGTTCCAATCCTGTTGATATTGCTCGGAGGACCGGATGCCGGCGCGCAGGCCGATGGCCCGCGGCTCGCGCTTGTAATCGAGCAGACCAGTTACGGCAACGAACTCACACGGATCGCGCTTGCAAAATCCGAGGCTGACCTGATCGAGGCGGCCCTCCAGGAAACCGGCTTTGCTGTCACCCGCCGCCGCGACCTGAAGAAAAATGATCTCGCAGACGCGCTTGACAGCTTCAGGAGGCGGCTGGAGCGGGCCGGGCCTTTGGCGATCGGCTTTGTATACTATACCGGACACGGCGCGCAGCATCCGCAATCGGAGGATAGCTACCTGTGTTGATTTCTGCTGAGAACTGACCCGGGGTTTTCATTGAGAACTGACCCGCCTTTTGACTATCTTTCGGGTTTCATTTGCGGGTCAAGATGTCGGCTTCTCCTTTTTCGGTTTCGGC
>DNFL01000010.1 GCA_003486945.1 Hyphomonas sp.
CTTGGCGAGCCGCCCGGGCAAGTGCGAACGCAGATGCGCGCGCGATGGCCTCGTCATAGGCGAGGCGCTCCCGCGCCCGGTCGAATGCTTCGGGGTCGTAGCTTTTCGGATCGTGCAATCCTGCGAGCGCTTCATAGAAGGACGGCCAACCGCGCTGGCGGACGAGGTGGGGGTCTGACCATTCCGGCAGGCCCTGCGGTACCTTGCTGAGGGCCTGCAGGGCGAGGGTGTGAACGCGGCGGTTGGTGAGGCCGGCGGTGAGCGGGTAGATCGGTTCGACTTCTGGCGGGGCTTCGCCCTTGGCAGGATCGACGACAAAGTCGGGATGCGTCATCTGGCGCTCGCCCTTGTAGTCCTCGATACGACCCGAGACGATGCGGGGTGCACCGACCGGAAACTGGGATTTCAGCCAGCGGGGGTCGGCGCGAAAATATGCGAGGGTCAGGAACCCGGACTCGTCTCCGAGCTGGATCCTGTAGGGGGAGCGGTCATTGTAAGGGGCGTGGTGGACGACGACATCGCCGCGCACGGTGGCGACCTCGCCGGGGATTGTATCCTCGAAGGTGGCGCGGACGCGGCGGTCGACCCAGCGCTCGGGAAGGTGGAGGACGAGGTCCCAGACCGTGGTGCCTCCCGTGAGGCGCTGGAGCAGGGGCAGCAGTTTGGGGCCGACACCGGCAAGGGAGTCGAGGCTGGCGAAGAGGGGAAAGAGCCGTTCGTCGCGCATTTGAGGTGCAAGCTAGGGCCAGCCGGGCATGTGCACAATCTGAGCTTTCCCAGTCCAAAAACCGTCCATAAGTCGTTACAGAGAGTCCAAACGGATTTTGAGCCCAGATGACAGACGATACCCGACGAAAAAAGCTGCAATTCCGCGCCTGGAGGCGGGGATTCCGGGAGCTGGACCTGCTGATGGGCAGCTTCGCCGACAAGCACCTCGGTGAATATGATTCCGGCGGGCTCGACGAGTTCGAGCGCCTGCTGGAAGTGCCCGACTGGGAGATTTACGCTTGGCTTGTGGGACAGGAGCCTGTGCCTGAGATTCACAAGGGTCCGGTGCTGGACCAGCTGATCGCATTCCGCTACGCCGCGCAGTCCGGCTGAGGCCGGGTGACAAGGTAGATAAATGACCCCCGCTGATTTCCTGAAATCGCTGAGCGGCCCTGCTGCTTTTGCCGGAGCGCCGTTTGGCGCGGACCTGATCGTGTTCTGCGAGGCGCTGCTGAAGCGCGGCGGTGTCGGCGTGTATGTCGCGCGGGACGACCGGATGGCGCAGGCGGCGCGCCGGGTGGCGATGTTCGCCGCGCCGAGGCTGGAGCAGGTAGACCTGCCGGGCTGGGACGTGCTGCCATATGACAGGATCAGCCCGACGCCGGCCGTGGCGGCGCGCCGATGTGCGGGTTTCGCGCGGCTGGCGCGGTATGAGACATCGCAGGGGCCGCTGCTGGTGGTGACGACAGCGGGATCGCTGGTACAGCGCGCGGCGCCGCTGGCGACGTTGAAGAAGACGTCGTTCGCGCTGCGCAAGGGGCAGAGTGTCCGCCAAGCGGAGTTGACCGAGTATCTGGCGGTCAACGGTTATATCCGTGCGGGCACTGTGCGCGAGCAGGGCGAGTTCGCGATCCGCGGCGGCATCATCGACATCTTTCCGCCGACGGCGCCTGAGCCCTACCGGCTCGATTTCTTCGGCGATGTGCTGGAGACGCTGCGGACATTTGACACCGAGACGCAGCGCTCGACCGGCACGGCTGAGGCGGTGACTTTCGCGCCAGTGAGCGAAATCCTGTTTGACGATGGCATCCTCAGCAAGTTCCGCGACCGCTATCTCGCCGTGTTCGGGCCGCCTTCGGGCGACCAGATGTATGAGGCAGCGCGCGCCTCGATCCGCCGGCAGGGCGTGGAAGCTTGGTTGCCGCTGTTCCATGAACGGCTGGATACGTTGTTCGATTACGCCGGTGAGGGTGCTCTGTGGGGGCTGAGCCATCTGGCGAGCGAAGCGGCGCATGAGCGCCTGACGCAGGCGTCTGATTATTATGCTGCGCGGCTGGATGCGGGCGGCGGCGATGTCCGTTCCGCAAAGGTGCTGTCGCCGGAGCGGCTTTACCTGACCCTCGACGAACTGGATGAGTGCCTCGCGGAGCGTGCGGTGGTGCGTTTCAATCCGGCGGAACCGAATGCCAATGCCTTCGACATGGGCGGCCGGCGCGGACGCGACTTTGCGCCGGAACGTCTGCGCACGGATGAAAACATTTTCGAGACCGTGATCGCGCACGCAAGGGCCTTGTATGCAAGCGGCAAGCCGGTTGTGTTTGCGGCCTGGTCGCCTGGCTCGGCCGACCGTCTCATCAATGTGTTGGGCGATCATGGCCTGACGGGGCTGGCGCAGGTGCATTCGCTGCAGGCGGCGGCGAAGACGGACTTCACGGTTGCCGAAGTGCCGATCGAGGCGGGCTTCTCCCTGCCGGGCATTGCGATGATCTCGGAAGCCGACGTGCTGGGCGACCGGCTCGCTGCGCCGCGCCGCAAGCGCAAGACGGCGAGCTTCATCACGGATGCGACGTCTCTGACGGCGGGTGACTTGGTGGTGCACGTTGATCACGGCGTCGGACGGTATGTCGGCCTTCGCACACTGGAAGTGACCGGCGCGCCGCATGACTGCCTGCAGCTGGAATATGCCGGTGGCGACATGATTTTCCTGCCGGTCGAGAATATCGACCTTATCAGCCGCTATGGTTCGGAAGATGCAGAAGGCGCGCTTGACCGGCTCGGCGGTGCAGGATGGCAGACGCGCAAGGCGAAAGCCAAGAAACGCATTCTCGAGATGGCCGCGGAACTGATGGCGATTGCGGCAGCGCG
Source organism: Hyphomonas sp. (assembly GCA_003486945.1). GTDB lineage: Bacteria > Pseudomonadota > Alphaproteobacteria > Caulobacterales > Hyphomonadaceae > Hyphomonas. The sequence goes on from DNFL01000010.1 coordinate 2,854, forward strand.
CGAACTGCGCCGAGCTGAGGCGGTAACGGCCGGGCAGGGCTTCTATGAGGAGTTTGCGGCGCGCTTTCCGTATGAGGAAACGGAAGACCAGCTTTCTGCGATTGAAGATGTGCTCGGAGACCTCGCTTCCGGCAAGCCGATGGACCGTCTGGTGTGCGGCGATGTGGGCTTCGGCAAGACCGAGGTGGCGCTGCGCGCGGCCTTTGTGGCGGCGATGAGCGGCAAGCAGGTGGCGGTGATTGCGCCAACGACGCTGCTGGCGCGCCAGCATTTCAAGACGTTCGAGGAACGTTTCGCCGGCTGGCCGCTGAAAGTGCGCCCGCTGTCACGGTTCGTCAGCGCGCGGGATGCGGCTGAAGTGCGTGCAGGCCTTGCGGATGGCAGCATTGATGTTGTGGTCGGCACGCATGCCTTGCTGACGAAGGAGATCGAGTTCAAGCGGCTCGGCATCATCATCGTTGACGAAGAGCAGCGCTTTGGCGTGAAGCACAAGGAGCGGCTGAAAGAACTGAAATCCGACGTGCATGTACTGACGCTGTCGGCGACGCCGATTCCGCGGACGCTACAGATGGCGCTGACCGGCATCCGCGACCTGTCGATTATCGCGACGCCGCCTGTCGACCGTCTCGCGGTGCGCACCTACATCACCGAAGAAGACACCGTGACCCTGCGCGAGGCGTTGCTGCGCGAGAAGTATCGCGGCGGGCAGGCCTATTTCGTCGCGCCGCGAGTGGTCGATCTCGACAAGCTGGAAAACTTCATGCGCACGCATGTGCCGGAAGTGAGCTTCATTGTGGCGCACGGCCAGATGGCTTCAGGGGAACTCGAAGACATCATGACGGCCTTCTATGACGGCAAATATGATGTGCTGCTGTCGACGACGATTGTGGAAAGCGGCATCGACATTCCGCGCGCAAATACGTTGATCATTCACCGGGCCGATATGTTCGGCCTGGCACAGCTCTACCAGCTGCGCGGACGCGTGGGCCGATCAAAGCTTCGTGCGTATGCGTACTTTACGACGCCGAAGGACAAGGTGATCACCGAAAGCGCCGAGAAGCGGCTGAAAGTGCTGCAGTCGCTCGACTCGCTGGGCGCGGGTTTCCAGTTGGCGAGCCATGACCTCGACATGCGCGGCGCGGGCAACCTGCTGGGCGACCAGCAATCCGGACAAGTGAAGGAAGTGGGGGTTGAGCTGTATCAGTCGATGCTGGAGGATGCCGTGAAGGCCCTGCGCGCGGGCGCGAAGGATGATGAAGACGTGGCGGACGACTGGTCGCCGCAGATCAATCTTGGCGTGGCGGTTCTCATTCCGGAGAACTATGTCGAGGACCTCAACGTGCGGCTGTCGCTTTACCGGCGCCTCTCGGACATCGTGACGCCGCAGGACCGGGAGGCGTTTGCGGCGGAGTTGATTGACCGCTTCGGCCCGCTGCCGCCGGAAACGCGGCAGCTGCTCGACGTGATGGCAATCAAGGTGCAATGCAAGGCGCTTGGCATCTCGAAGATGGATTGCGGGGAGAAGGGCGCGGTGTTTGCTTTCCGGCCGGACACGATAATGGATCCGACCAAGGTCATGGAGATCGTCCGTTCACGGCCGAACCAGTTGAAGCTTCGCCCGGATTCGAAGCTGGTGCATTCAGGCCTCGGCGGAGCGCCGGAGCGGCGCATTCCGCTGGTGAAAGCCTTCCTGAAGGAACTGGAAGCGGCTTGCGGGCTTGCCTCGGCAGAAGCCGCAGACGCAGTGGCGAAAATGGCGAGCCGGCCGGCGCCGGAAGCGGATGACAAATGGAAGAAGAAACTGTCGTCCGGCTTCCTGACTGAAGACTAGGCAGCAATCCGCGGGCGCAGCATCGGGCCGACCTGTCCGGTGACGAGCAGGGATTTCGGCGTGTGATAGGCACGCTTCTCGGCGATGCGCCAACCGAAGCGTGTGCCGATGCCGGGCGCCTTGGTTTCAACGGCGCTGGCGATGCGTTCCGCGAGGCGGATGGCGCCGCGATAGGGCGTCGCAGGCAGCGAGATTGCGAATGTGCCGGGGCGAAGCAGAGCGGCGCAGTCTGAATCCCTGATTTGCGAGCGGATGGTGCCAGCGAAATCCTGCTGCGCCTGGATGGTCTGGATGAGGGCCGGGTCGAGGCAGAAGGTCAGCACACTGAGCGGCTCGGCCCGCTGGGTGGCAATTTCCATCTGGCGCGCGATGTGCGCTTCCATGAAGGTGAAGTTGAACAGGCCGGTGGTGAAGTCTGTCAGTTCGCGGTGCTCGCCCGGACGGGGCATGAGCGGTGTGAACGCGACAAGGCGTCGGCAAACGGTTTCGATCAGGGAGACTATCTGCGCCATACGGCCGGTTGCATCGACCACTTCGGTGGCCTGCGCGATGAGGGTGTTCTGACGTTCTGTGAGCGGAATGTCCGGATGCGTGAGCGCGATCACCGGCAGGATGCCGAGGCCGTTCTCTTCTGCGATCCAGTGACCTGTCAGGCTGTCTTCGTCCTTGAAGGCGTCCAGATCGACGAGGGCGGCGGCGAAGCGGCGTTCGGCCATGTATTGCTGTGCCGTCTGCCGGCTGAGGGCGGCGGTGACAGCAATACCGCGTTGCTTGAGCGGGCCTTGCAGCGAGAGAAAGAGCGGCGAGCCTTCGCCGAGATAGAGCAGCGAGGGGACGGCGTTCAAGTCTGCGGGCGGAATGCGGACGCCGAGGCTGCTGGCGGTATCGCGGCGGGCTTCGGCTTCCTTGAGGCGGCTGGCGCGGCGGGCGAGGGCGACGAGGCGGCTGCTGAGGGCGCTGAGATCGCGGTCGCGGCGCAGCAGCACGGCTTCGCCGGCAGAGGGGATTTGAGTGTCCGACAGGTCTAGGATCACGATCTGGCGGTGGACCTGCACCATGGTGGCGCGCGAGAGTCCGTCGAGCGTTTCGCGGGAGACTGT
>DNFL01000011.1 GCA_003486945.1 Hyphomonas sp.
CCTTCCTCGACGACTACAATGCCGCCCTGAAATATGCTCGCCAAAAGAGCATGAAGGACTTCGGTTTCGACGAGTTGCGACTACTCGCAGCCAAAGCGGGCGCTCCAGAAGCGCTAGTTATCAAAGCCGCCAAGGAGACCGTCGACCGCTTCCATCAGATCTGGCGGGCTGAGAACGGCGCGCTTCCCCTGACCGCACATATGCGTCAGGTCATCGACGCGCATTATCAAGAAACATCGCTTTTCAAAGGGGAGGACTGAGAAGATCCCAACGCTTCAAAGAGAGAGAGAGTCTTGCTGCATCCCCTGCACGTGCCGCAGGCGATGGAACTACGGTGGCATGAAAACGTCCAGCCCAGCAGATCACGGCTGACTCTTGCGCGTTCGACTAGCTCCAGCGTTGTCCAATCTGCTGCGGGCGCCTTCAGCGACAACAGCGGGTTTTGCGCACGAAGCAACGCATTCATGGCGCTCAGAAATGTGAGCGTTCCATCAGCGTGTACACGGTCGGACCTGACGGTTCCGATTGAAAGGCTTTCGAGATTTTCGTTCGCAAGTGCCATTGCAGCGATCGTGATCAACATCTGATTGCGATAAGGCCAATGTTCAGGAGCCTCGTGGCCATCTAGTGCCGGGCGCCCAACAAGGTCTCCTGATCCAAGGTGTCCGAGTTGTACTCTGAGAACCCGATGCGGAAACCCGATTGCCTTTGCGATGTAGGCGGCGGCCCCGATTTCGCCCTCTGCGCTCACCTGACCATAGTCAATCGTGATGGCAAGATCAGGCTTTTCCAACTCTGCAAGGCAGGTAGATTCTACACCGCCGGAAAACAGGAGCGCTTTCATTCCCGCCAACTTTCCCACACACAGCGATAAACGGCGCTCGCAAAGTCGTCTGAAATAGCGCAGCGCTCCGAGCCCTTGATCATCGTTTGATCGCCCTGTTTTGGGTTTTGCGAGAGGGCAACAACCGGAATGCCTTTTTGGACGGCATATCCGACTTCAAAGACTGTGCCGGGATCATTCCCATCAAGGATGGCGAAGACCGCGGTGCAATCGTTCAGGCCTTTTAGATCCGCGTCGACGGTCTTTCGTATTTCCTCAATCGTATGCTCACGGATGATTCCGGCCTCGTGATATGGCGAGAAAAACTCAACGCCCAAGTCGTTGAGCGCCAAGCAGGTCTCTTCAACGAGCCAAAGTTCCGCCATCGTGAAAAATGGTCCGGCGATATAGATCTTCGCGCTCTCCCGAGTGGTCACGACCGGCTGTAATGCAGCCGTCTCATCGTCAAGCACGACGGAGGGTAATCTGCGGTCGCAGTATCGCGCGACGCACCTCGATGCAGCGTCTGCCGCAGCGAGCGGTGAAAGTCCCATCTCTGCCCAGTGATATGCGAACGCGGCGCTGAAAACATCTCCGGAGCCCACCTTGTAAACACGATCCGTGCGATAGGGAGGAACCGTTCCGGCCAATTCGCCGTCGACGTAAACGCGGCAACCCTGAGCGCCGGCTTTTACCAGGATGATGTCAGCGCCATCTTGGGTACGAATGTTTCGAATGGCTTCCAGTTCATCGCCGACTTGGCCAAGTGCTAAAACTTCGCGAGAATTGAGAACGATGGCCAATACTTCGGCTGTCGAGCCATTAGCGCCAAACCGCTCTGGATCATTCGGGCTCTGAGGGTCGAAGACAACTTTCTTGCCGTGTACCTCCGCAGTGCCTTCCATGAACCCGAACCGCAGGATCGCCCCCCCCTTAAGAGTGATCTTGTTGTTTGGCGCCGGATTGGCGGGTGAGAAAACTGGTTTCGACAGCGGATGAAAGTATTTGAAGGTCACAATTTCCGAGCAACGGACAGGATGATGACGAAGCTTGGTCGCAGCCAGCGATATCGCCGCAGTCTCGAATTTGTCCTCCGGACAGTAGTAGTGCCAATCGACATCAACATTGCCCAAAGCCAGCGCTAGGGCTGCGCGTCCGCCCGACCCGAACACGTCGTCATGTTCAGGTGCCACACAAATTTCGCGGTAGTAGCCCCCAGCAACGATCAAACGTTCAGACCTTTGAGACGTTAATGGTAATCGTTGACCCAGCGATCGCGACGATCTCTCCTTGATACTGATGCCCCTGCCTCAGGCACGCGACGAGGTCGCCGAGTTGGCGTGCGCCAGCGAGAGTACCGGCAACTTGCCTAGTGTTCACGGTCAAAGCTGCGACGCTTGTTGATTGGCCCTGCGTATAAAGCTCTATATCCAGTGCGTCACCGACTTTAAGGCTAGCTACTACAGCCGCGTCGGGGCTGAACAGGTTCGTCTGGAAATGGATGTTGCAAGGCTCGCTGCCTGATGAACCGCCAGACCCCGAAACCGGCCAATTTGTATTCGATCCACTGCCGCCCATCTATACCTCCTGAAACAACTGTTCGAAGCAGTTCGGGCAATATCAGGCGATCAAGCGTTCCTGCGCCAAACTCGAACCGAATCTTCGCATATCCGACCAGATGACGCTATCCAGCACAGAAGCTCGCAAATTCAATCGTTCAGAGAATTCAATGAACCGATTCTCGAGCACCAGATAGTCCTTCGGCAGTCGGCAATCGCGCGCAAAAAGGTTCATAGCCCATCCCGCTCTTAGAACGTGGATGTCGAGGATCGCGATCATATCTACATCAAGCCAATTTCGGACGATCCAGCTGGCTGTCTTTGGGCCAACTCCTTCTAGAGACTGGACCGCGTCTCGAAAGCCGACTGGATCTTTGGGATCGAGGTCCATGAGCGTTAGCTGCCTCATCGCAGCATGAATGCGTCGCGCGCGCTGGTTCGGAAAGCGATACCGGTGGGGTCTGCCTTTCACGATTGCGGGCTCCATAAGGAGGCTGAGCAATTCCGCCTCGGACACTTGACTGCTATCGCTGAATACACCTGCACTTTGAAGTCTTTCAAAAAAGGCGGTGGCGACTTCAAGTGTCACGCCAAAGCCGCCGAGGAGACAGAAGCCGATTTCGTCGGCAAGGCTTCCGTGCCGGTTCACGAAATCGATTTCGTCGAGATTGGCGGTCTGGCACCGGAGGGCCCAATAAGCCGGTGTAAGCAACTGGTCCGGCCGCCCAAATCGCACCCCCGGTACGACTTCTTCGAATTCCACGAACGGCAACGGCAAGCGATATTGCGGCGAGATTGCGCGGGAAAATTCGATCGTCGCTCGCTTTGGCATAAAATGCATATTATATGCGTTCGCTATGCACGCAAGCGACCGCACCGATAAAAACCTGGGCAAGCGGCTGAGGCGGGCGAGGCAGCAAGCCGGGATGAGTCAAGCTGACTTGGCTGGCCGACTGCGAACCACTCAATCTACTGTATCTCGAATAGAAAAGGGCGCTGAACCTAGGAGGAATCTTACGGATGAGATCGAGAGCTTCATCCGGGAGCGAGAAGTAGGGAGTATCGCAAATTTCGACGAGATCATCGAAGCAGTTGCCGGCTCGGACGAATTGGCGGCGCTGGTTCGCCGCATAATTGCGGAAGCGTAATGCATAAAAAATGCATATCGCGATCGTCGCTTTTGAGGCTAGCTCCGCGCAACGTGGTGTCACTTGTGTGGGCAAGCTTTGCGCAGGCATCTGGAAACACTCGATTGAACCGTTATTCGCGGTAGGGACTAAGAGTTAGGTCGGCCGTCACCAGTACACGGACTGGAGCGCCTGGCCGAACGCGCAGGGTAGGGCGGATGGTGAGTTCGCGGTCGACGATGCGGCCGCCGGTGCGGGCGGCTTCCTGGGCAGCGGCGTCGCCGAGGCTGCGGGTGAACCCCTGATCGTCGTCGCTTTCGGCTTCATTGGCGACGATGCTGAGCACGGCCGAGAGCGCGATTGCGCCGCCGAGACGGCCGAGGTGATTGTCGGTTTTGTCCGAGATGCCAGCCGCGCCGCTGGGATCGGTCGCGGCCATTCCGCCGAGGTCCAGCGACCAGCCGTTCGGCATGATGATCCGGTCCCAGCCGAGGAACACGCGCGTGTCGCCGTAGAGCACTTCGCTCTCATACGTGCCGATGAGGCGCGCGCCCTGCGGGATCAGGAGATGATCGCCGGTGACGCTGTCATAGACCGGCGCCGTAACCTGCGCGATGACCTTGCCCGGCAGGTCAGAATTGACGGCCGTCAGGAGCGCGGCGGGAATCACCGTACCGGCTTGGAGCATGTAGGGAGAAGCGGCTGGGCGATAGGCGCCGGGAGCTTCGTCCTTGACTGTGACCTGGTGGGCGAGGGGCCTCGCCGTTTGCGGGCGTTGCTCGAAGAAGAGCGGGGCCGGCGGCTCGGCGCGCTGAGCTGGGGGCTCGGATCGGTAGGTGTCCTGGAAGCCGGTGTCTTCTGGCATGTCTGACCAGCCACTGTTTTCAGGAAGGTAGAGATCTTCTTCCAGGCCGAACCCTTCCGGGGGGCCGGCATCGCCCCAGAGCATGTCACGCGGTTCGTTCGGGTCGCGGGCCGGCAGGACCAGTGTCTTGGAATAGTCCGCGGGCATCGATGCGAGGCCTTCCGGCAGGTTGTTGGTGGCCACGGCGCGCGGTTCAGATGCTGCAGGCCCGGCATTGGCCGGCCTGTCCGAGAGACCTGTGAGCACGGCAAAGACCACGATGGTGCCAAACACGCCGGCGCCGGTCATCAGCACACGGCGGGACAGGCGTTTCGGCGAGGGCGGGTCGGCGCGGATGTCGACGGGGTTTGCGGGCTGGGGGGAGGGCGCTGCGTTTGTCATGGGCGGGCCGCCTCCTTCCGGTCGATGCGCACGGTGATGGGCTTTTTCTGGCCGAGGCGCAGCTCGGCCCGGTCGAACAGGCGGTCGACCACATAGGTCTGGCCCTCGGCCCGGTAGTTGACGAGTTCAAGTCCTTCCCCCGTCCGCACGAACAGAGGCGGCATGTCCGCAGCCGCGACGTTCGAACTGAACGCGATCCAGGTCTTCTTGCCATCATCCCAGACGCTGACCGGCGTCCAGACCGGCCCCTTTCGCCAGGGCGGCGTGATGTCATAGTCATAGTTCAGGACCGGGGGAGGCGGAGGAGGTGGCGGGGGCGGCGCTTCCGGAACGGGAGGCTTCGGATAGGACCAGGCGACCTGAGCCGTGTAGGTGTCGCCGGCGACCGAGACCGCTTCGATCAGGTAGGCCCGCCGGTCGGTTGCGAGCACGATGTTGGTCTTCAGTCTGGCGGCGAGCGGCTTGACGATGATCAGTGTGCGGCCGGTCTCGCCCGTACCCGTCAGCGTCTGCGACACCATCCAGCGGGTGGTGTCGCCTGCCGCAATGTCCAGCACCGTCTCGCCGGGCTCGAGCAGGATCGTCGAGATATAGGACGGCGCCGTCTGGAGCTCATAGAGCGCGCCGGGGGCGTAGGCGTAGACGAGGGTTGCGTCCTCATAGGCCGCGTTCGCAGCGCCCTGGCGCGCGGCCTTGTTGACCTCAGCGAGCGATTGCGGCGGCGCGCTGACACGTTCCGGCTTCTTGGAGGCTGGCTCCGGTGTCAGGGGCGCTTCTGGTTCCGGGTCTGGCGTCTGTTCTGCTTGGAGCGCGGGTTCGATCTCTGCGATCGGCTCGGCTGTGGGCTCAGCTGGGAGCAGGATTTCTATGGCGGGGGCAGTTTCAATGAGGTCAGTCGGCCCTTGCGTTTGCGGCGTGGCGCAGGCGGCAAGACCCAGAAAGGACGTCGCAATGAGGCAGGCGCGGGTCATTGGTCACGGCTCCAGCTGAACTCGGTGATGAAGAGGCCGAGCGGGTTCTTCGAGATCTCGTCGGCGCTGCGGGGCGGCGCATGCGTGACGGTGAACAGGCCGGTATAATTCGCTCGCTCGGTCCGGCCGGCGTGCCCCGTCTCCTCGCTCCAGCTGACCTGCCAGGACTTGTCCGAGCGCTGCACGATCGAGCGGACATGTACCGTGCGCCCCGCAAGGCCCGTGTTCGCAAACGGATCATCCTGGCGGGCAATCTCGCTGAGCTTGGCGGCCGCCTGCGGCGTCAGGAACTGATAGGCGGCAAGCCAGTTCTCGCGCAGCACGATCTGGTCGGTCGGCAGAGCGCGCACGTTCCTCACAAACTCGCCGATAAAGTACGCTGTCTGCGCGCTGCCGGGTGTCCAGGCGCCGTCCGCGACGCGCACCGACAGGACCTGGCCTTCCGGCGCAACTTCCACGACGTGCACGAACGTGCGCTTCTGGAGCGCAACGAGCGTCAGTGAGGCGGCGAGCGCTGCCGACAGGCCGAACGCGGCGAACGCCATCAGCCGCCAGCTGCGCGCCGACAGTACGGCCGAGCCCATCCGTGCGTCCCATTCGGCCTGCGCGCGCCGGTACGGTGTCTCGGCCGGGGGCGGGGGATAAGACCTAGCCGGAGCCCTGAACGGAAA
>DNFL01000135.1 GCA_003486945.1 Hyphomonas sp.
GACTTCCAGGCGTCCGCCTGCCGTGCAGCGGATGCGGAGTACGGAAATTTCGCGGCCCAGTTTGTTTTTCAGCAAGTCAGCGCGGATGTCTCCGAGCTCGAAGGCCCAATAGACAATCGCCTGTTCCGTCGGCGTCTCGGCGTTAGTCGGGTGAACGGCAGTTTGCGAGAAGTAGCCTTCACCAGCGAAGAACGCGCCGTTGAGGTTTGCGCCCTGCAGGTCCAGTTCGAACAGGCCGGCATCAACGATCGGATTCGCAGGAAGGCGCGGGTCCTTGTTCGGAATGAACACGGGGCCGGTCGGGCCATTGCCGCGGATGAAGTCGCCGGGATTGTCGCAAGTCGCGTTCGTGCAGTTGGTTTCGGAAACAACGCCAAGGACGACGTTCTCGGCGACATCCGTGAACACTTCCTGAGCCGTCACTTTGCCGGTGACCGGGTCGACAACGCCGGTGACGATGACCGTGGCGCCGATCACACCGCGCGGATTGCGGCCGAGATAGGAATCGCCGCGCATCCAGTTGGTGACGTTGTAGCGGGCATTGGCCGAGTTGCGGGCGTTCGAGGCCCAGAGCTCGTTGCGGGTCTTCGTTGGCGTGACGAAATCGGTCTCGGCGGTGACCTCGACCTTGGTGTTCATCACGGTCATGGTGCCGGAGTTGGCATCATTCGCGACGTAGCTGGCGAGCGGGCCTTCCAGCTCGACGACGACCTGCGCCTGTGCGACGGCGACAACGCCGGTGAGTGCTGCAGCAGAAGCTGCAGCCATAATCATTCTCCTGAACATAGCGTCCCCTGTTATCCTTCTAGAACCCAGATTGATCTGATGGTCCGCCAATATGTCCCACGGCGACCATGAACTATAGAGACTCAATACTGAATTCGTCGCAAGTAAATTCGCGGCTTAGGGGATTTTACTTACAAGACGAAGTTCAATTCAAAGAAGTACCGGCTGGAGAAGCCAGACGGCGAAGCCGCCGAGAGCGATCCATGGACCGAAGGCGATGGCGGTCTGGCCGCTGAGCGGTGCCGGTTTTCCAATGGAAAGCACCAGCGCCGCAGCGATTCCCGAGAGAGAAGCGATCAGGAGAACCGGCGGGATGCCAGCGATGCCGACCCAGGCGCCGATCGCGCCAAGAAGCTTTGCGTCGCCCCGGCCGAGGCCGTCGCGCCCGCGCAGGCGGCGGTAGAGCGTCTCAACGCTCCAGAGCAATCCGAAGCCGAGAGCAGCGCCGCCGGCGTGCGCCGCCCAATCATCCGGCCGGGTCAGCGCGACCATGGCGGCGCCAAGCGCAAGGACCGCGGCGTTGAGCCCATCCGGAAGAAGCAAGGTTCGAAAATCAATGGCGGCGAGGGCCAGCAAGAGCCAGCCGAACGCGCAGGTGAACAGGACGAGACCGTCCGGCGCGAAGAAAACGGCGGCGCCGGCAGCAGCTGCGCCAGCGATTTCGGTCGCGGGCGACGACCAGCCTATCGGGGCGCCGCAGGTTCGGCACCGGCCGCGGGCGGCGGCCCAGCTGAGGAGAGGCACCAGTTCGAACCAGGCGAGCCGGCGCGAACAGGACCGGCAGCGCGAGCGTGGCATGACCCACGGCTCCTCACGCGCGAACCGGTCGGCGGCCGCATCGATGGCAGAGCCGATCAGCAGGCCGGCAAGGATGAGCGTGAGGCCGAGAAGTGTCATGCAAGGCCTCGCGGCAGAGGCGCATCTTCTTGGCGCGGCCCGAAAAATGCGTAACTATGCTTGATGTGGGACAAGGACATATTCTGATGAAACGCGATGCTCAGATTCGCCGGGCGGACGCCGGCTTCAGCCTTATGGAACTGCTGGTAGCGCTTGTCATCCTGGCGCTGGTCATGGGCCTCGTGGCACCGCGCGTGATCGGGTATCTCAGCCGCGCGAAGTCGCAGACGGCGGAAGCGCAGGTGAAGAATATCCAGGCGGCGCTCGATCTGTTCCAGATTGACGTCGGTCGGTATCCGACCGAGGGCGAAGGCCTTGCCGCGCTGATGACAGCGCCGCCCGGCGCACTCGGATGGGCGGGGCCGTATCTTGATGACGAGCTGGTGCCGTCGGACCCCTGGGGCCGCCCCTACTTCTATTCGTCTACGGAGGATGGGCTGCGGGTACGGGTCTATTCCTTCGGCCGGGATGGCACGGAAGGCGGCAATGGCGAGGATGCCGATTTCGGCCGGCCGGCCCGAACTCAGTAGCACGGGCGCAGCGCCGGAAGGGAGGCGCCATAGGTCAGCACCGGCTCCGGGCCGGCGGCGCGCTCTTCGATCAGCCGGCGTCTTCCGGAAACGGCAAATTCTTCAGGGCCAAATGTGGACGCGCGCCCGTTGATGTAACCGGATGGCATTTGCACGATGACTTCCACAACTACGGGAATTGCGCGGAACGCAGCGTCGCCAGCTGCGGCTGCGTCCCAAGCGTCGTCTTCTACCGTGATGCCGACAGCATTGCCCATGACCTGGATGGCAGCGAGCACTTCGGGGGACGCATAGAGCGGATCGACCTGAACGGTATAGGAGTGTGCGGTAAGGTGCGGCATGGCAGCGGCGATCAGCGCCGGCGGCAGGCCAAGAACTTCTGAGAGTTCTCCCGTGCGATTGAAGGGCCGATTGGCGGGGCCGTGGCCCAGCCCGGCATTGGTATAGTCAGCGAATTCGGCGCCGCCGGGACGCACGCTGGAATCGCCGTCGCGGTAGTCTGCGATTCGGGCCGCATAGCTGGCGGCATCTGGCGCGCGGGTGCCAAGCGCGATGAAAAGCGCCGCAAGCGTTTCTTCCGGTGAGGCGTTGATGTCGATCAACGCGTTTATGGGGCGGGCATTCAGCAGCAGGCGGGCGCCGTCAATTTCGCAAAACACCGGGAAAGCCGTCTGTGCGGTGATTTCCGGATCGCTGAGGCGGGCGAGCGCCATGCGCTCGCCGCTGTCAAGCAGCATGCCGGCATTCAGGGATTCGCGAAGCAGATTGCTCTCGCGGGCATCGAGATGGGCGTCGCGGGCGATCAGGGCGCCGATCACGGCAATCAGGCCGACAGCCCAGACAACCAGAATGAGAGCGGCGCCCCGGTCCCGCGCCTTGCGCGCACCGGAGCGCCGCCGGATCATGAGGCGGTATCTTCCACTGGCACCGGCACCGGCGCGGACAGCGAGGTGCGCAGGACGAAGGCATCCTCGATCGACTTCATGCGGCGCACGAGGTTGTCGGTGACGACGAGCGAAGCATCGGTCGAACGCACGACGCGCGGCGTGATCATCACGAGCAGTTCAGTGCGGCGGGACTCGGTGGTCTTCGTCGTGAACAGCTTGCCGAGCAGCGGCACATCGCCGAGCAGCGGGATCTTCGTCTTCGTGTCGGACAAGCGCTCGCGCATCAGGCCGCCGAGGGCGACGCTCTGGCCATCGCGCACGGAGACCGAGGTGGTGATGCGGCGCTGTTGGATGGTGGGCGAGTCGATGCCGGAGCTCTGCGTGGCGACGACATCGCTGACTTCCTGGTCAATCTCGAGGATGACGAGACCGCTGTCGTTCACGCGGGGCGTGACGTTGAGGATGATGCCAGTGTCCCGAAGTGAGACAGAGTTGACGATCGGGGCGTCGGGATTGGTGACCGAGACCGAGGACTGGGTGACGATCGGAACCTGATCGCCGACCTGCAGGGTGGCGGTGCGGTTGTCGAGCACCATCAGCGAGGGGGCCGAGAGGATTTTCACGTCCGTCAGGCCGGCCACGGCGGAGAGGGCTGCGCGGCCATCCTGGCCGGAGAACAGCACCGAGAAGCCCGGGAAGGTCTGTGCGACGGCGCCGTTGTCCGCATTGCTGAAGCCGGCCGTGAATTCGCCGCTCTGGAAGAACCAGGTGAGGCCGTAGGACAGGCTGTCGGTCAGGGTGACTTCGGCGATAGTGGCTTCGAGGAAGACCTGATTGGCCATCGCATCAAGGCGCGAGATGGCGTTTTCGAGGACGCCGAACTGTTCGGGCGTTGCAAAGGCGACGATGGAGTTGTTGGCATCGTCCGCGATAATGCGGGCGGCAGGTGCATTGGGGCTGCCGCGGCCAAGCGAACCGCCGAGGCTGGCGCCTGTGACGGCGCCCATGCCGCTTTCGCCAGTGGACGAGAACACCGCGTCATCGCCGGGGCGCAGGCCGTAGGAGGCGTTGCCGCCGGTTTCGCCGGCGAGTGCATCGGTGATGATCTGTGCAACCTCCGTGGCCGGACGGTTCTGGATCGGAATGACGTAGAGTTTCTGGCCGCCCTGACCGCCGGATTTGTCGAGTCGCTCGATCCAGGCCTTGCCTTCGGAAATATAGTCCGGTTGCGGACTGACGAGCACGACCATGTTCAGGCGGTCGAGCGGCACGAAGCGAACCACGCCGGAAAGCGGGCCGCCAGCGCCGGCGCCGAGAACGGTTTCAAGATCGGAGACGATCTGACTGGGGCTGGAGAAGCCCACCGGAACAGCGGAGAACGACATGCCGCGCATCCAGTTCACATCGAACACCGCAACAAGCTTTTCAGCCTCGGCGATGGCAGACGGATTGCCCCGCAGAATCAGGAGGTTGCGCACGGGATCGACTTCGGCGGACAGCGAGCTGTCGGAGCGGCTGACAAAGATCTGCTTGAGCGCTTCGGCCGAGACATAGCGCGGCGAAATGATCTTGCTTCCGGCGCCGCCGCCGGGAACGTTCGAAGCCTGGCCAGCGCCAACGACGCGGTAGAATCCGCCGCCGTCAGCGAGTTGAGCGCCGCGGCTGGCAAGCACGCTTTCGAGCAGGCGCAAGGCGCCGTCGCGGGTGACCGGGCGGCTCGTCTGCAGCGTAACCTCGCCGCTCAGCGGCGTTTCGATGACGTAGTTTTCGCGCAGGATGTCGCCGAGCACCTGCTGCACGGCGTCTGCGACCGGAACGGAATTGAGGTTGATGGTGATCGTGCCGCGCCCTGCACCGGCGCCGGCATCCTGCGCGCCTGTAAGATGGGCCGGCGTGCCGATGATTTCGAAGCCGCCTTCAGGCGTCGCGCGCACTTCGGTGATTGCCGCGGAGTCCTGCAGCGCCGTTGGTTGGTACACGGTCGAGGGCGGCGGCGTAAGCGGTACGCCGTAAGTTGGTTTCGGCGTTCCATAGGGTGTCGTCGTCGTTGTGCAGGCGGCGAGCGCGAGCGAAGCGGCTCCGCTCAACAGGACGCTCCGGAAACCCTTCAGCGCTGATTGTGTTGTTGTCATGTCACCCATTCCCACATTCTGTCGTTCTGGGATTTCTGTTAACGATCCGGATAGAGCAGGAGCGTCGTCCTGTACTCCCCCCTTGAGAGTGTGACCCGGTCGGATCGCACGCTTTCAAGGGTCCATCCGTCGATCACTTGTCCCCGGTTTACCCATTCGATGTCGCCCTCGACATCTCGCATCAGAGATGCACGGGCCATGCCATTAGCCATGACCACGCCTTTGAGGCGGAAGGGAGCAACCGTTGCGGCGTCGCCGGCGCCAGTTTCGCTGCCCGTCGCCGCATCGGACACAGGCTTGCGGTCCGGGTGGAAAAGGGGCTTTTCGGCAGAGGCGCGCTCGCGCTCGGGCAGCGCGGTCAGGGCGGGAATGGCGGGCGCAACAAGCGAGGGGCGCACGAGAACCGGCGCGTCAGACTTGCCAACCGATCCGGTGGTCAGAAGGGTTAATATCAGCAGCAAAAATGCACAGATCCCGGCAAGGATTGCGGAAACAATGGCTGTTGGTGCACGGACAAAACTCATGACTCTACTCCTCACTCCTCGCTGAGTGCGTAGGCATACACATCGAGGCGAACTTGCAGCATGGGGGCTGTTTCCTCGCCTGCAACCCGGCTCCCCGACGAGGCGAGCTGGATGTTCGCTTCACGGACGAGCAGGCGAGGATTGGCGTGATCGAGCGCAAAAAGCGCGTCGTCGAATTGCTTCTGGGTGGCGACGGCGACAATACGAACGCCGGCTTCGCGCAGGCTTCCGGTGCGGCGCGTGTCGAGCGGCTGGACGCTTTTAAGGTCTGCGCCGGCATTCCCGAGGATGCGGCGCACCATCGCCTGCACGCTGGCGGCGGCCTGGGCATCGGTGGACGCGGGCAGGGCGATGGCGCTGGCGCGAACGTTTGCTGACGGATCATCGATCGCGGCGCGCATCGTATCGGCAGAGGCGGCAATGCCCTGCCAACGGGCAAGTTCAGCTTCGCTTTTGCGGATCGCTTCCTGCTTGCCAGTAACGATGTCTGAGACAGGCGCGGCAACGCCGAGGCTGAAAACGGCCAGCGCGGCGACGAGGAGGCCGACGGCAATCAGGCGCTGGCGCGGTTGGGGCAAGGCGTAGAAATTCATCCGTTGTCCTCCTTTTCGGAGGCCGGCGGGGGCAGCGTCAGGGTTTCCGGTTCGAGGGTCAGCTCGATACGGAAACGATCCGCATTCAGACGATTGTCCCGCGCCATCGACGAGACAACGCGGGCACTGGTGACGCCGGGGATGGCCTCAAGGTTCGACACCAGGCTGTCGGAGGAACGCGACAGGCCGACGAGGGAAATCTGCTTGCCGTCATAGGCAAAGCCTTCGAGCCAGGAATCCTGCGGAATGGCTTCAGCGACAGCATCGAGAAGGACTGAAAAGCGCAGCGGACTGGCGGTGCGCTGTTCGATCAGACGGATAGCTTCGACCCGGGCGAGGGCTTCGCGCTGCAAGGCGAGCACGCTGCTCGCCTCTGCGCGCGCGGCAGCGCTTTCGGTTTCGAGGGCGCTGAGCCTGCGGTCCATCGACATCAGGCCGAGCGTGCCTGTCAGCGCCGCAAGCACCAGCGCGGCGAGGGCAAGGCCGCGGTTAAGGGACGGCAGGAAGGCATCGCTGCGGGCGCGCTGGTTTTCTGGCAGAAGGTTGAAACCAATAGGGTTTCCGTCTGCGCCGGCGATGTCGATACCGGCGAGGTCGACGCGGCTGGCACTTGCAAAGTCCACCAGCTCGGCGATGCGGGCGCGCTTTACGAGGGCCTGCTCGGCAAGGATCTGGCCGCCCTCGGCGGAGCCCGGGATGATGCGGCAATCGTCGTAAACTTCGTCGATTTCGAACGGCGTGTCGGCGGCAATCTGCAGTCGCAGGGCGCTGCGCAGGTGCTGCTCGGATGTGGCCGGAAGGCGCCGCTGGCGCAGGAAGGCTTCTTCAGGTGGCAGCAGCGCCAGCACGTCGCCGGAGCGAACTTTGGAGCGCGCACTCCCGCTTTCCGCGAGTGAGCCGACAGGTTTTCCGTTGTCGGAGTAAACAACGAACGTGTCACCCTCGCGCCGGACGATCACCCATTTGCGGTTCGGCACGAAAGCTGCCTTCAGCCAGGCGGGAAGCATGCCGGCGAGCGTGGTCGCCCACCAGGCGAAAAAATCCTTCCCCGTCATCGCCTTGCCGGCGGACGTGCGATCGTTTGCCGGGGAAAGTCCCTGGTCGAGCGGCATTCTCTGGTCCCCACACCAACCGCTCTGTCCCGAGAGCGGCCAAGTATCCATCTATAGTCGGCGCAATTCCAAAGCTGTCAATTCTTGCACTTTGCGATCGGCAGTCTTCGTGATGTTATGCAAGTGGCACACCAAATGCTTGCTTCGGGTGGCAAGTATGGTGGGCAGAGTAGTGTGGGGACATTGCAGGCATGAAGACGCAGGCGAAATCGGGCGCAGCGCGGCCATCTGATGGCCGCTCGGCGGTATGGCCTGTGCTTGGCGAAACACTGGTCACCCGCAAACACCTAAACGAGGCGAAGCTGTCGCGCGCCATGGCGTCAGTACAGAAAACCGGCGAGTCCCTGCCTTCGGTGCTCGTCAAACTGGGTCTCTGTCCGGAGGATGTGGTCGCGGCAACGCTGGCGGATGTGCTGGGCCTTCAACTCGCGAAACTCTCGGGCACGCCGCGGATTCCGGCGGATCTGGCGGGGCTTCGCTCGCGCTTCCTGCTGGATACGAATGTTGTGCCGCTGTCGGTTTCGGATGGCGCAGTGGTTCTGGCGATGGCCGATCCGCTGGATGAGGAAGCCGTCAATGCCGTTGCCTATAAGACCGGTTTGCAGGTCACGCGCGCGGTCGCGACGCGTTCAGATATCCGCGCCTGGCTCTCCGCAATCCGTCCCGGACAGGATACAGTCGCCGATGAGGCGAGTGTTTCAGTTTCGGACAACGACCTTGAAAGGCTGATCGATCTGGCGCGGGGCGCGCCGGTGATCCGCTGGGTGGAAGACGTGCTGGCGATGGCGGTCGAGGCGAAAGCGTCCGACATACATATAGAGCCTGAGCGCGATCATGTGCGGGTGCGCATGCGGCTCGATGGAGCGATGTCGCCGGTGAGCCTGCCCGTGGAGGGAACGCCGGAGGCGGTGGTCTCGCGTATCAAGATCCTTGCGAAATTGAACATTGCCGAACGCCGCCTGCCGCAGGACGGGCGTATCCGCACGGCGGTGCGCGGGCGCGATATTGACCTTCGCGTCGCAACGATGCCGAGCCTGCACGGCGAGACGGTGACGCTGCGCCTGCTCGACCAGTCGGCGACGCATCTCGATTTCCCGGCGCTCGGCATGTCGGATCATGCGCTCGGCCGGTTGAAGGACGCAATTGCAAAGCCGAACGGCATTACGCTCGTCACCGGCCCGACGGGCAGCGGCAAGACGACGACGCTCTACGCTGCGCTGCGCCACCTGATGAGCCCGCAGGTGAAGTTCATGTCGGTGGAAGACCCGGTAGAATACGAGATACCCGGCGTGTCGCAGATTCAGGTGAAGCCGGAAATCGGCATGACCTTCGCGCGGGCGCTGCGCTCTGTTCTGCGCCACAACCCGAACGTGCTGATGATCGGCGAGATCCGCGATCTGGAGTCGGCTTCGATTGCGGTCGAGGCAGCGCTGACAGGGCATATGGTGCTGTCGACCATCCACACCAACAATGCGCCGGCAACGATCACGCGCCTGCTCGAGATGGGCATCGAGGATTATCTGGTTGCCAGCACGGTGAACGCCATTTCGGCGCAGCGCCTGGTGCGGCTGCTGTGCGACAAGTGCAAGCGCGCCGAAGCGCCGCCGGCAGCCTTGCAGGCGAAGCTGGCGCCGATGGCGGGCAATGCATTCCGGGCGAACTGGTGCGTGCCAGTGGGCTGCGAGCATTGCCGCGGTACGGGCTATCGCGGCCGGATGAGCCTTGCCGAGATCATGCCGATGTCGCCGGCCATTGAAGCGGCGATTACGGAGAAAGCCCCCGAAAGCCGCATACGCGCGATTGCACGGGAAGAAGGCATGCTGACCCTGTTCGAAGAAGGCGTGCGCGCAGCGGCGGAGGGCAAGACTTCGCTGGCGGAGATTTACTCAGTGATCGGAATGGGCGCGACCTGATGGTCCGCTTCCGCTACCGCGCTTTCCTTGCCGATGGCCGCGTCGTCAGCGACGTGGTCAGTGCCGGCTCGGAATCCGATGCAGTGCGGGAACTGATGACGCAGGGCCTGACGCCGTTCGAGATTTCGGATGCAGCAGCCGCAGGCGCGAGCGTTGCCGGCCGGGGCGGGAAGCAAACGCCGCGCGTGCTTGCGGGCTTCTGCCGGAACCTTTCCTCCATGCTGGCGGGCGGCCTGCCGCTGGATGAAGCGCTGAAGCTGCTGGCGGACGATCCGGAAGACAAGAATGGCGCAAGGCTGGCGGCGAACCTGCGTAGCGGCGTGCTCAGCGGCCAGTCGCTGGCCGATGCAATGGCGAGCCTGAAGGCGCCGCCGCCGGATTATGTGATCGGCCTTGTCCGTGCGGGCGAGGAAGGCGGCTCGACCGTGCCGGTGCTGAACCGGCTGGCCGTGTCGATCGAAAACGAGATGCGCCTGACGGAAGCGATCCGCGGCGCGCTTATCTATCCGGTGATCCTGCTGGTCACGTCGCTGATCTCCATCGGCGTGATCCTGCTGGTAGTTGCGCCGGCGCTGGAGCCGGTACTGGCAGCGTCGAGCGCAGGAACGCCGGCCTCGGCGGAGCTGCTGATGGCGGCCTCGCGCTGGCTGCGCGAGTGCTGGCCGGTCTTGCTGATTGCGCCGCTGGTGATTTGGTTGCTGGCGATGAGCTGGTCGCGCACGGGCGGCGGCAAGCGCTGGCTGAGCGGGTTTGCGCTGAAGCTGCCGGTGATCGGCCCGCTGGTGCGCGATATGGAATCGGCGCGCTGTCTCGCTTCGCTCTCGGCGCTGCTGGAGAACGGTGTCAGCCTTGTTCCGGCAATGGAAATTGCCGGGCAGGGCGCGCGTAATCCGCTGGTGAAGGATGCATTGGACCGCGTGGCGGACGAAGTTCGTATCGGCGTGCGGCTGTCGGATGCGATTGCGGGAGACGGGTTCCTGCCGATGGTGGCGGCGCAGCTGGCGGCAGTCGGCGAGCGTTCGGCGGATATGGCAGGCCAGCTCGGGCAGGCAGCCAGCGTGCTGGAAACCCGCAGCCAGAGGCGTATCTCTACGCTGACGACGCTGGCGGCGCCGGTGATGACCCTTCTGCTGGGCGTGCTCATCGGCGGCATCGTG
>DNFL01000202.1 GCA_003486945.1 Hyphomonas sp.
CACCCGGGCCTGGTGCCGATCGCCATGGAAGAGTTCGTCAAGGTGCTCGGCGACCGCCCGAACCAGTTCGAGAAGCAGGTTGAAGGCAAGTTCGGCCCCGAACAGTGGCTCGACTTCCGCCCGACCACCCCGATCACCGAAGCCGGCCTGCGCAACAACATCAACGTCGGCATCCACTACCTCGGCTCCTGGCTGGCCGGCAACGGCTGCGTCCCCATCCACAACCTGATGGAAGACGCCGCCACCGCGGAAATCTCTCGCAGCCAGATCTGGCAGTGGATCCATCACGGTGCCCCTGTGAAGTCCGCTGGCGGCGACATGCGTGCATTCAACAAGGCCTGGTTCGATACGATCCTGGCTGATGAACTCGGCAAAGTCCGCGCTGCGCTGGGCGATAATGGTTTCAAGGCGGGCCGCTACGACATCGCCGCGAAGATTTTTGCCGAGACGGCAACGTCTGAAGACCTCCCCGACTTCCTGACGCTGCCGGCCTATGAAGCGCTCCGTACAATCACCTGATCCGTTCACAGATTAAACAGATACCTCTCAAGGAGATACAGCCATGTCCAAACGCCCCACCTATGCCGAACTGCGCGCCAAGGTTCAGAAACGCTACCCCACCGGACAGGCGCCCGGCGGTGTCACCGTGGACGATATCGTCCAGCTGAAGATGCAGAACACCTACAACACACATCTCGATATTGCCCGCGAAATGGCCGGCGTGATGCGCTCCGACATGGCGGCCTACGACAAGGATCACTCCAAATTCACCCAGTCGCTTGGCTGCTGGTCGGGCTTCCATGCGCAGCAGATGATCAAGGCTGTGAAGCGCATGAAGGGCACCGCAAAGGGAACATATGTGTACCTTTCTGGCTGGATGGTTGCCGGACTGCGCAACCGCTTTGGCCATCTGCCGGACCAGTCGATGCACGAGAAAACCTCGGTGGCCGACCTGATCGAGGAAATCTATGTCTCACTTCGCCAGGCCGATGAAGTGGCCCTCAACGATCTCTTCCGTGAGCTGAAGGCTGCACGGGAAAAAGGCGCCCCGGCTGATGTGATCGAGACGATCATCCAGCGCATCGACACATTCGAAAGCCATGTCGTGCCGATCATCGCCGATATCGATGCCGGTTTCGGCAATGAGCATGCGACCTATCTGCTCGCTAAAGAGCTGATCAAGGCCGGCGCCTGCTGCATCCAGATCGAGAACCAGGTTTCGGACGCGAAACAGTGCGGCCACCAGGATGGCAAGGTCACCGTGCCGCGCGAGGACTTCATCGAGAAGCTCCGCGCCTGCCGGCTGGCCTTCGAAGAACTCGGCGTTGATGATGGTGTCATCGTGGCCCGCACTGACAGTCTTGGCGCTGGCCTGACGCAGAAAGTTCCGGTTTCCCAGCATGCAGGCGACCTCGCTTCGGAATACACCAAGTGGCTGGAAGTCGAAGAGATCACGTCCGCAAATCCGCTTAAGGAGGGCGATCTCGCCCTGCAGCAGAACGGCCGCCTCGTGAAGCCGGTGCGCCTCGCCAACGGCCTCTTCAAGTTCCGTGAGAACACCGGCGCGGACCGCGTGGTGGAAGACTGTATCGCAAACCTTACGCTCGGCGGCGCAGATCTTCTCTGGATCGAAACCGATACGCCCGATGTCGACATCATCGCCGGCCTCGTGAACCGCGTGAAGGCAGCGGTGCCGAATGCGAAGCTTACTTATAACAACTCGCCCTCGTTCAACTGGACGCTCAACCTGCGCAAACAGGTCCGCAAGGCCTGGGCAAAAGAAGGCAAGATCGCGGAAGGAGAATATCCGGAAGCTGAGCTGATGTCGGCCCGTTTCGACGACACGCCGCTCGGCCAGGAAGCAGACCGCCGCCTCCAGCGCTTCCAGTATGACATTTCCGAGCGTGCAGGCGTGTTCCACAATCTGATCACGCTGCCGACCTTCCACATGACGGCTTTCGCGACAGACCAGCTCTCGCGCGGCTATTTCGGCGAAGACAAGATGGCGGCCTATGTGAAAACCATCCAGCGTCAGGAAATCCGCAACAACGTCTCGGCGGTGAAGCACCAGCACGAAGTTGGTTCAGATCTCGGCGACACATTCAAGGAAATGGTCGCTGGTGAACGCGCCCTGAAAGCTAGCGGCGAGCACAACACGATGAACCAGTTCGAAAGTGTTGCCTGAGCAACCTGTCGGCAGTTTTGGTTAACTCCAAAGCCGGTCACCCTTGTGGTGGCCGGCTTCCTTTTGCTGTCAGATTCCGGAAGGAGAGTGCGCGCGCGTGCCGTGCGTTGTTTGCACAGCGTGGGCAGGAAACTCGATCTCGACGAAATAGCCCTGAGGGGAGGCAGGGCCAGAGACGAACAGGAAATCTTCTCCGTAGGCAGATTGCAGGCGGCTGCGTACATTCAGAAGGCCAATGCCCTGTTGCTCTGCCGCCGCACTGGTGTCTTTCGGCTTTTCCAAAGCGGCGCCGTCGTCACTTATTGTCAGGCGGAGGCGCCCGTTCACAATCCGCGAACGGAAGGAAATTGTCGTTTGTGCCAGCGCGCGGCTTACACCAAATTTAATACTGTTCTCGAACAGCGGTTGCAGCAGCAGGCTCGGTACTTCCATCTGGAGCGTGTCTTCATCCGCCTTGATGACGACTTTCAGGCGGTCGCGGAAGCGCACCTTTTCAATACCGAGATAGAGATCGAGCGCGGCAAGCTCGTCGGCAAGCGTGTGCTGAAACTCATCGGAATGATCGAGCGTCATGCGCAGGAAGTCGCCGATGCGGGCAAGCATGTCAGTAGCAGCCTCTGCTTCGCCCTTGCGCACGAGGGAGGAGACGGAGTTCAGCGCATTGAACAGGAAGTGCGGGTTCAACTGGTATTTCAACATGCGCAGCTGCGTGTCCTGGAACAGCTTTTCGGCTTCAAGGCGGCGCAGGGTTTCGCGGTGAGCGACTTCGTTGGCGCGCAGGGCAGCATTCTGCGCCTCGACCGCGAACTGGTGTTCGGTGAGGAAGTGCCGGTAGTATTTCAGGGCATGGTAACAGAAGGTCCACGAGCCGAAGACAATGACCGAGGCAAACATCCAGCCGCCCCAGTCAGACAGCGGAATGGGTTCGCCGGTCAGCCAGGTGAAGGAATAGATGCGCAGGATGGTCCACACTACGGAGGCGGCAGCAACGCCGGCGGCGTTGACCAGCACGCGCGGCAAAGGCGCCATGTTCCAGGCGGAAGACCCGATCCAGCGCAGCGGGTAGCTGACGAATATCCCGATCACGGATTGCAGGATCGTGTGCAGGAACGGCGCGAGTTGGCCGGGATTGTACCAGAGTGTGAGGCTGAGATAGCTGAGCACACTCATGGCGGTCCAGCCGGCGATCTGGAGTGTCCAGAACTGGCGCGTATTGGTCGGCAACACGCTTCCAAAAGCGCGGAACATGTGGTTCGTGGGCTCGGCTGTGCTCATGATCGCTATCAGGAGCAAAACGCGCCCGGGATCAACTACCAGTTTTTGGCCGGGGCCGGGCGGAGATAAAAACAGAGGCGGGAAGGGAGGCTGCAGCGATGATCCGGACGGTGGTTTGCGATGACGAAGCCCCCGCGCTCGAGCTGATCGAGACCATGCTGCGCGAAACTGGTCTGGTCACAGTCGAAGGGGCATACCGCTCGGTCCATGAGGCCATTGCGCGGATCAATGCGGGGGGAATCGATCTTGCCGTGCTTGATGTGGAGATGCCGGAGCTGAGCGGTGTGCATGCTTCGGCGCACATCACGGCGGATCCGAAACCCTTGCTGGTATTCGCCACGGCACACCCGGAATACGCGGTGGAGGCCTTCGGGATCGATGCCATCGACTATATCCTGAAGCCGTTTGACGGCCAGCGCGTGCTGAAGGCGGTGGAAAAGGCGGTGCGCATGCGGCGCCTGATCTCTGAGACGGAAGGCGAAGTTTCTCGCGCGGCGGAGGCGCCCGCGCCGCCGGAAACGCCGGGAATGCTGCGAATCGGAGATGCGGGCAGGTACTACTTTATCCCGGCCTCGGACGTGATCTGGATCGAGGCGGCAGGCGATTATTCGCTGCTTCACACGGCAAGCCGGGAGGCGGCCATCCGGCGGGCAATCAAGAACCTGGAAAGCGAGCTGCCGGCCGACAAGTTCGTGCGCGTGCATCGCTCGGTGATCGTGGCGGTGGCGCATATCCGGGAGATAAGGATGCTGCAGAAGGGCGAGGCGCAGATCACTCTGACGAATGACGTTTCCGTGCGCACCAGCCGCACTTACCGGGACGCGGTGCAGGCGCTGATCGCCGGGCTCTGATCCCGTTCATCGCAGACAGCAGGCGGCTTGCCGCAATGTGTTTTGCGCGCGGCCGGCTTTCCGACAGATTTGACCCAAGAAAATTCGCATGACCCGCGCTTGCGGGCCAGCACAGGGAGGATTTGCGTATGAAGACCGTTGCCAGCTGGGCCTGCGGGGCCGCTCTTGCCATGTCTCTGACGCTGTCCGGCTCTGCCTTCGCCGAGCGAGAACTGACTGTGAATGAGCGGGTGGAAAACCTGCTGGCGCAGATGACGCTCGAGGAGAAGATCGGCCAGATCACGCTGCTTTCGAATGTCGGTGACACAACCGGGCCAACACCGGATGACGCGATGCAGGCGCGCAAGTTTGAGCTGGTACGCTCCGGCATGGTGGGTTCGTTGCTGAACGTGGTCGGCGTTGCAGAAGCGCGGGTTGTTCAGGACTATGCGGTGCAGAATTCGCGCCTCGGAATTCCGGTCCTGCTTGGCTATGATGTCGTGCACGGACAGAAAACCATCTTCCCGGTGCCGCTCGGTGAGGCGGCGAGTTGGGACCTGGCGATGATGGAAGAGACCGCCCGGATTGCGGCGCGCGAAGCAGCGGCGCAGGGGCTGCACTGGACCTATGCGCCCATGGTCGACATCTCGCGAGACCCGCGCTGGGGCCGCGTAATGGAAGGCGCAGGCGAAGACCCCTTCCTCGGGTCGGAGATCGCCGTGGCGCGCGTGCGCGGCTTCCAGGGCAAGGATCTGAGCGCGCCGGATACGATCGCCGCGACAGCGAAACACCTTGCAGGTTATGGCTTCGCCGAAGGCGGACGCGACTACAATACCGTCGATTTCGGCACAGTGACCCTGCACAACATAGTGCTCCCCCCGTTCAAGGCGGCGATCGAGCGAGGCGGTGCGCGCACGCTGATGAATGCGTTCAACGTGGTCAACGGCGTGCCGGCAACGGCGAGCGTTTACCTGCAGCGCGATCTCCTTAAAGGCGCATGGGGCTTTGACGGATTTATCGTGTCCGACTGGGGCTCTGGCATGGAAATGATCGCCCACGGTTTCGCGGAAGACCGCCGCGAATCAGCGCGGTTTGCCATGCTTGGCGGCTCAGACATGGACATGGAGAGCTATGTCTATCTTGAACATATCGAGGAACTGATCGCGAGCGGCGAGGTGCCCATGGAAATGGTGGACGACGCCGTGCGGCGCATCCTGCGCGTGAAGTTCGAGCTTGGCCTGTTTGATGATCCCTACCGGTATCTGGACGAGGCGCACGAGGCTGCGGTTCTTGGCGCGCCGGAACACCATGTCAGTGCACGGAAGATGGCGGAACGGTCCGTTGTCCTGCTCAAGAATGACGGCGGCCTGCTGCCACTTAAGAAAACAGATCGCATCGCGCTGATTGGCGCCCTGGCGGCTGACAAGGACGCCCCCCTCGGCAACTGGCGCGCGCAAGGCGAAACGGGATCGGCCGTCTCCCTGGCCGAAGGGTTCGCTGCGGCCGGTGTCAAATTCTCCTATTCCGAAGGCGCGAAAGTGCAGCTTGGTACTGCGGGCTTCGGCAATCCGGTGATCGTCAACACTGATGATCGCAGCGGCTTCAAGGCGGCCGTGGCTGCAGCGAAAGCCGCAGAGAAAGTTGTGATCGTGCTCGGCGAGGCGGCGCTGCAATCCGGCGAAGGGCGCAGCCGCAGCCAGCTTGGATTCCCCGGCGTGCAGCAGGAATTGCTGGAGGCTGTGCGCGCCGTCAATCCGAACGTGGTGCTTGTGGTGATGAGCGGACGGCCGCTGGTGCTGACCTGGGCGGATGAGAACGTTCCTGCCATCGTGCAGGCCTGGCATCTAGGCTCGCAGAGCGGGCATGCGCTGACAAATGTGCTGACCGGCGCCTACAATCCGTCGGGCAAATTGCCGATGACGTTTCCGCGCTCGGTCGGGCAAATTCCGGTCTACTACAATCACCTGAACACAGGCCGACCCGGCCCGCTCGATGAGGTGTTCTGGTCGCACTATATCGACGAGTCGAACGCGCCGCTTTATCCGTTCGGGTACGGACTGAGTTACACACAGTTCAGCTATTCCGGGCTGAGTATCACGCCGACCTCAACCGGCGCCAACGTATCCGTCACCGTGACAAACACCGGCAAAGTGGCAGGCGAAGAGGTGGCACAGCTCTACATCCACGACCGCGCCGCCAGCGTCAGCCGCCCGGTGCGCGAACTCAAGGCCTTCCGCAAGTTCAGGCTGGAACCCGGTGCTTCGCGGCAGGTGAATTTCACATTGGGTCCGGAGCAACTTGGTTTTTACACGGGCGACGGCGCATATGTTGTCGAGCCCGGCTGGTTTGACGTCTACGCAGGCGGTTCGTCGGCTGCCACGCTGACGGCGTCGTTCGAATACCGGCCCTGACGGGCACCTCCCACGCCCCACTCCCGGGGCAACTTAGCGCTGCGGGCGGCTCAGAATGGGCCGTGCCGCAGCTTTTTTGTTTTTGGTCAGCGCAGACTGATCGCGGTGACATTTCCCGTCCGTCGCAGCAGGCGTCCGGCTCATCGCAGCGCCGTTGAGTAGACCGGTGGAGATGCGCAGCATGCAATCAAAGAACTACAAAATACGATCAGGGCAGGAAACGCACGGAATGCGGAACGGAATCACCACGTGTCTGGCAGCTTTGGCTTTGGCAGCATGCGCCGAAGGCCCGCAGACGCATGTGCAGGTTTCGTCCAGCGTGTCTGGCCCGCCCGCGTGGTCGACCGTATGGTTCGATGACTTTGAAGGCACTGAGCTTGACCGTTCGAAATGGGCGCCAGAACAGTCCTGCTGGGGCGGCGGCAACAATGAGCGCCAGTGCTACACGGGCCGCAATGACAATGTGCGCGTGGAAGATGGTGTCCTCCGCCTGATTGCAAAGAAGGAACAATTCGAGGGGCCGCTTTATCCTCAGGGCCGGTCCGGCAACGGGCGGGCGGTGCAGCCGTATACCTCCGGCAAAGTGCGCACGCGCGGTCTGGCGGACTGGACCTATGGCCGCTTCTCGGCGCGGATGAAACTCCCCCCGGGACAAGGCGCCTGGTCCGCCTTCTGGATGATGCCGTCGGATGACACGTATGGCACCTGGCCGCGTTCCGGCGAGATTGACATCATGGAAGCGGTCAACCTCGACACGCCTTGCGAAACTTGTCCGGGCGGCGTGGAAACGCGCACATCCGGCGCGCTGCACTTCGGCGATTATGCGCCGGACAACACCTATCTGCATGCGCATACATCTGGCGAAGGCGACACCAGCCCTGCCGCGGAGTGGCGCACTTACACTCTCGAGTGGGGTGAGGGCACTCTGCAATGGTTCGTGGACGAACAATTGTTCATGCGCCTCACGGGCGAAGACTGGCATACGGCGTCGCCCAAAGGAAAAGGGCGCCCGGCCGCGCCGTTCGATCAGTCCTTTTACCTGATGCTGAATCTCGCGGTGGGCGGAAACCTGCCGGAACAATCCAATGGCGGGGGCTTCGATCCGAATGCCTTTCCCGCCGAACTGCTTGTCGACTGGGTGCGTGTGGAGACGTGCCTCGGCGATGAAACCACCGGCCGGGCTTGCCTTTCCAGGCAGCCTTGGCCCGGAAAACCTAAAGGTCCCTGGGAAGCCAAGTCGGAATGATGCTGGCCAGGACACAACAATCAGTTTCCAGATAAGAAACGGGGAGGAATTCAGTGAAACAGAACGGATCATCCAGCTGGCTCTCGCGGTCGTTGTCCCTGATGGGCAGCGTCTCGATGTTGGCCATTGCACAGCCGGCGCTTGCGCAGGAAGCCGAAGAAGACGACGCGCTTCGCCAGGAAGTGGTCGTGGTTCAGGGCATCCGCCAGAGCCTTCAGGCGTCCACCGATCTCAAGCGCAATGCGCAAGGCGTGGTCGACGCGATTACCAGCGAGGATATGGGCAAATTCCCGGATACGAACCTCGCAGAATCCCTGCAGCGCATCACCGGCGTGTCGATCAACCGGGCGAACGGTGAAGGTAGCCAGGTGACGGTGCGCGGCTTTGGCCCGGATTTCAACCTCGTCCTTCTCAACGGCCGCCAGATGCCGACAGCTTTCCTGACTGGTGGCGCGCCGTCGTCGCGCAGCTTTGACTTCGGCAACATCGCCTCCGAAGGCATCGCCAGTGTGCAGGTCTACAAGTCTGGCCGTGCGTCCATCGCAACCGGTGGTATCGGCTCGACACTGAACATCCATACGGCAAGGCCGCTGGACGCACCGGGAATGCGCGCGTCCCTTGGCCTTAAAGGTGTATACGACGAGTCGGTCACGAACCTTGGAGACAAGGAAATCACACCGGAGATTTCAGGCATCTTCTCGAATACGTTCGCGAATGACACATTCGGCATCGCGCTCGCCGGAAGCTTCCAGGAACGCCAGTCCGGCTATGCGCAGGTCGGCACGACGAGTGGCTGGCGCGGCGCTTATCTGGGCTCCGAGAACAACTGGGGCACGCTGCCCCAGCCTCCGAATGATACGCAGGTGACGAACCGTCCGGGTCCGGACGACATCTACGAGACACCGCAGAACGTCAATTACAGCCTGACTAACGTTGATCGTGAGCGGATCAACGGACAGGTCGCGCTGCAATACAGCCCGACTGACCGGTTCACCGCGACGCTCGACTATTTCTATTCGCAGAACAAGGTGGCGACCGAGCGAGCAGACATGTCCGTCTGGTTCAATCACGGCGACGTGACCAGCGGCTGGACGGATGGCCCTATCGCCAGCCCTCTCTTCTATAACGAAGATTTCGGCGCCGGCGGCACAGACCTCTCGATGGGCGCGGCGAAGTTTGCAACCATCAGCGAAAACACGTCTCTGGGCCTCAATCTCGATTGGCAGGCTACGGACCGGCTGAATGTCCGGCTCGACGCACACAGCTCATCGGCCGACTCCGGGCAGGACAGCCCGTATGGCACGAGCTCAGTGGTTTCGACAGCCGATTTCCAACTTCGCTACCAGGGCGTTGATTTCCGGTACGACATTCCGGTGCTGACGCTGGGCTTTCAGTCGCCTTTCACTGATATCGACGCATCGCGCATGATCGCGACAGGGTCGGTGTTCAGCAACAGCCTGATCAAGACCGAGATCGAACAAATTCAGCTCGGCGCGACCTATGATTTCGACACCTCGATCGTGAAGAGCGTCGATTTCGGCGTCTCGTCGACCAAGAATAACGTCCGCTCTGCCTTCGCCAACGCGCAGCGGGATACCTGGGGCGGTGTCGGCACGGCGGCGGATCTTCCGGATGATATCTTCCGCAGGCTGAACATTGCGAGTAATTTTAGCCAGTTCAGCGGATCTGGTCAGACGCAGCAGGATTTCTTCGCCATCGATTTCGACCGCATGGTGGCTATCCTCGACAGCGCTGGCGCTCCATTCAATCAGGCGTGCGGTGGAGACGGCGTCTGCCGGTCCGACGACTACCTGATCGACCGCCGCATCGAGGAGGAAAGCACCGCTGCTTATATCGAAGCGACCAGCGAGTTCGAGATTGGCGCAATGCCGGCTCAGATCATCGCGGGTGTGCGTTACGAAAAGACGGACGTAACCTCGCCCTCGCAGGTGACCGTCCCGGTCGCGACAGCTTGGGTCGCGGCAAACGAGTTCGTGCTCGTCGGCCTCACCGATCCGAACAACATCACGCAGCAGGTCTTCTCCGGCGAGTATGACTACTGGCTGCCAGCGGTCGACTTCCGGGTGGAGCCGCGTGACGATGTTGTCCTGCGCGCGTCGTACAGCAAGACAATGACCCGGCCCGGCTACGGCGACATCGCCGGCGGCCTCACCGTGGCGCAGATCTTCCGGGTAGACGGCGGCGACGGCACGAATGGTAACACCAATCTGAAGCCTTTCCTGTCCGAGAACATCGATCTCTCGGCGGAATGGTATTACGACGATACGTCCTACGTCTCGGCCGGCTATTTCCGGAAGAAGGTGGAGAACTTTATCGGTTCCGGCGTCGTTACGCAGTCTCCGTTCCAGGTCTACACACCGTTCGGCGGAGCTCGCTACAATGCCGCAGTTGCGGCAGTCGGCAACGACCTTGCAGCCATCCGTCAGTGGATCTTCGAGAACGCGGATCCGTCCACTTTCGAGATCACGGGCACCGACAGCAACGGCAATTTCACCGGCAACATTTTCGGTGTCGCCGGCCAAGACCCGCTGCTGACCTTCGACATCGCCACTCCTGTGAACCAGGAAACCGCGACCGTTGATGGCTGGGAGTTTGCCGTCCAGCACATGTTCGGCGAAACGGGTTTTGGCGTTATTGCCAACTACACGATCGTCGATGGGGATGTGGAGTTCGACAACCGTCAGGTGCCTTCCAGCGGTGATCCGCAATTCGCGATCACTGGCCTGTCGGACAGCTACAACCTGATCGCCTTCTACGACAAGAACGGCCTGCAGGCCCGCGTGGCCTACAATTGGCGTGACAAGTTCCTGACTTCCACAATCGGGGTCAGCGGCACGCCGAACAACCCGCTCTATGTCGAGGATTACGGTCAGCTTGATTTCAATGCGAGCTACGAGATTCGCGATGGGCTGACATTGTTCGTCGAAGGTATCAACGTGACCAACGAAACCAGCCGTACAGTCGGCCGCACACCGGCCTATATCAACTTCGCGACCCAGACCGGAGCCCGGTACCATCTGGGAGTGCGGTATAATTTCTGATCCGGCCGGGATCGGAATTTCATCGAGGCCACGCCAGCGGTATTCCGTTGGCGTGGTTTCCCTGTCAGGATGGCAGGGGAGGAAATGCGCGATGACCTGCACTGCGGGCGAAACTGGACTCTTCGAAGCGGCCGCCAGGGTGCGCGAGATCACCTGCGACAGGTCGCTGGACTCGGTCATGGCGGTGGCTGCGTCACCCGTACCTTTGGTGATGAAAGGCTTCGTGTGCGACTGGCCGGTCGTGCAGGCTGGCGCGTCCTCGCTTGCGGATCTGCAGGCCTATCTCGCCCGCTTCGACAACGGCGTGCAGGTTCCGGTGTCTGCCGGCCCCGCGAGTCTCGACGGGCGCATCTTTTACAATGCAGACATGACGGGCATGAATGTCGACCGGGGTAATGCTCCGTTCACGGTGTTTCTGGACCGCGTGTTCCGCCATGGGCCGGCAGAACCGCCGCCGGTCATCTATCTCGCCTCTGCCGACGTCGATGAATGCCTGCCAGGCTTTCGTTCCGAAAACGATGTCGCCTTCGGCGATCTCACTCCCCTACGCAGTATCTGGATCGGCACGCGCGCGCGCGTCGCGGCGCACAACGACCTGCCGCTGAACATCGCCTGCGTCGCTGCGGGCAGGCGCCGCTTCACGCTTTTTCCTCCGGACCAGACACCTAACCTCTATGTCGGCCCGTTCGAACTCACCCCCGCCAGCCGGCCCGTCAGCCTTGTGGATTTCGCCGCGCCAGACCTCATCCGCTTCCCGCGCTTTGCAGATGCAATGAAAACAGCGCAGGTCGCCGAGCTGGAAGCCGGAGACGCGATCTTCATCCCGTCCATGTGGTGGCACCATGTCGAATCGCTCGCCGCGGTGAACATTCTCGTGAACTATTGGTGGCGCAGTGTGCCCGCCTGGCTCGGCACACCGCAGGATGTGCTGCATCACGCGATGATGACCCTGCGCGACCTGCCGCCGGAAGAAAAACGTATCTGGCAGAACATGTTCGAGCATTACGTGTTCGGGAATGATGCCGAGACGGTGTCTCATATCCCGCCCCACGCGCGCGGCATCCTGGCGCCGATGACGGAGGACCTCGCGCGCCGTGTGCGGACATTCCTTTCCGGTCGGTTCAACAGGTGAGGGTGTGATGGACGGGGCGAAAAAACAGAAAGTCGTGATCGCTGGCGGCGGTACAGCCGGATGGATGACGGCGGCTGCACTGGGCAAGGTGCTTGAGAAGGTCTGCGATGTCACGCTGGTCGAATCCGATGCCATCGGCACCATCGGCGTAGGCGAGGCGACCATTCCGACCCTCGTTACCTACAACCGGCTGCTCGGCGTTGACGAAGCGAAGTGGATGGCCGCCGTGCGCGGCTCGTTCAAGCTCGGCATCGCCTTCGAGAACTGGACCGATCTCGGCCATCGCTACATCCACTCCTTCGGCATTACCGGCAAGGATCACTGGACCGCCGCCTTCATCCACTTCTGGCATCGCGGCAAGGAACTCGGCCTCGCTGAAGACTTTGGCAATTATTGCCTCGAACTCATCGCTGCCGAACAGGAACGCTTCGCACACCTGCCGGATCTTGGCCTGAACTACGCCTTCCACATTGATGCGACCGCCTATGCCGGCCTCTTGCGCGGGCTGGCGGAACACCACGGCGTGAAGCGCCGCGAGGGCAAGATTGCCGAAGTCCGGCGCAACGAGGAAGGCGATCTCGAGAGCTTGGTGCTCGAAGATGGCAGCGTGATCGAAGGCGACCTTTTTGTCGACTGCACGGGCTTCCGCGCGCTGCTCATCGGCGAGACACTCGGCGTCGGCTACCATGACTGGTCGCACTGGCTGCCCTGCGACCGCGCGATTGCGGTGCAGACGCTCTCCACGCGCCACCCGCGTCCCTACACGCGTTCCATCGCGCACGAGGCGGGCTGGAGATGGCAGATACCGCTGCAACATCGAACCGGCAACGGCATCGTCTTCTGCAGCCGCTACATGAGTGAAGACGAGGCCAAGGCAAAACTTCTGGCGGATATTGACGGCGAGGTGCTGACCGAGCCGCGTGTCATCCGCTTCCGCACCGGCTCGCGCCGCATGCACTGGCATCGCAACTGTGTGGCGGTAGGCCTCTCCTCAGGCTTCATCGAACCGCTGGAATCGACCAGCATCCACATGATCCAGCGCTCCGTGATGCGCCTGATGCAGATGATCCCACGCGGGCGCGTGGAGCAATCCTCCGTGGACGAATTCAATCGGCAGACCGCCTATGAGATGGAGCATATCCGCGACTTCATCATCCTCCACTACCATCTGACCAACCGGACAGACACGCCCTTCTGGCGCCACTGCCGCACCATGCATGTGCCGGAAAATCTGCGCCATCGCATGAAGCTGTTCAAGGAAACGGGCCGCGTGTTCCGCGCAAATGATGAGCTCTTTGCAGAAAACTCCTGGACACAGGTGATGCTCGGGCAGGGCCTGATGCCGTGCTCACATCATCCGGTGGCGGACGTCATGTCGGAAGAAGAAGTTCGCCGTTTCCTGTCGCACATCACCGAGAATGTGAACCGCACGGCGGCCGGTCTGCCGATGCATCAGGACTATCTCAACAAATACTGCCCGGCAGATGTTGCCGTGTCCAATCGCTCAAACTGAATTCAATACAAGCCATCCGGGAGGGCTCCTTTGACCAATACAGTTGCATCTGCAGGGCGCAGCACAGGCGATTTCGCCTTTGTTTT
>DNFL01000066.1:0-2910 GCA_003486945.1 Hyphomonas sp.
GCGGTTTTCCTTGGCCATCAGGCGCAGCGCATCGCCGAGCGGCGTGCCGTAGCGCTCTGCCTGGCCGAGCGCCATACAGACGGCTTTGACGCCTTCATGGCCGGTGCGGATGGCGAGGTTTTCGTAGGCCTGGCGGCGATCCGGAAGATAGGAGAGCTCGGCGACCGTGATGCCGAACTCCTCGGCAAGCTCCGGCGAGGCGGAACCGATTTCCTGGCTCACCTTGTTGAAGCCCATCTCGATCGACATGCCTGCCTCGACGCAGATCAGCAGCATGTCGAGCGCGTCCGGGAAAGCGCGCATCAGGGATTTCTGGCGCTTCTGGGCGAGGTTCGAAATGTAGATGTTCGGCGCATAGAAACCGGCCGCAGCCCCGAAGGCGAGCGAGCCGTATTTCATGAACGGGTTCAGGCCGTGATCGTTGACGAAGAAGATGTAGAGAAAGGTGCCGACTGCGCCGACGAAGGGCAGCGCCATGCGGGCGAAGTAGAAAGCCGAAATCGGGCCCGGGCCGCGCAGGCCGGCCTGGTTCATCAGCTTGACGACGTTTGGATCTTCGAGCGCCTGGGCAAGGTTCAGCTTGGAGGAGATCTCCCCCATCATTGAATCGTCTTTGCGGCGCAGACCCTTTTTCTCGAGCGCAGCGCGGCTCTGCTTGCGCAGGCGTTCGCGCTGCGAGGCAACGGCCTTGAGGCGTGTCTCGAGCTTGTTGCCCTGCAGGTAGGGCATGAAGATCGTCAGGAAGGTGCCGAACACCGCTGCGGCCACGAGATAGGCGGCCAGAGTCTGGGGCTTCGTGAAGGAGAGCAGAAGTTCATACATGCGCCTGCCCCTACATATCGAAGTTGATCATGTTGCGCATGACCGTGATGCCGGTGCCCATCATGCCGGCCGCCATGGCGAGGATCACGTGACCCGTCTCTGTACGGAACAGTTCCAGGATGTATTCCGGTGTCGTCATGTAAACCATGAAACCGACGGCAAATGGCAGCGAGCCGATGATGAAGGCGGATGCCTTGGCTTCCGAGGACAGCGCCTTGACCTTCTCGCGCATCATCTTGCGCGAGCGGATAACCGTGGAAAGGTTGCCGAGCGCTTCGGAGAGGTTACCGCCGGCCTTGGCCTGGATCATCAGCACGATGGCGAAGAAGTTCACTTCCTGCAGCGGCATGCGCTTGTAGAGCGCGGCCAGCGCGCGGTCGAGGCCGGCGCCCATGGCGAGATTGTCGGCGAAGGTGAGGAATTCCTTTCGCAGCGGCTCCGGGCTTTCCTTACCGATGATGCGGATACATTCGTTGAGCGGCAGGCCGGATTTCACACCGCGGACAATCACGTCCAGCGCGTCGGCGAACTGGTTCACGAGTTTCTTGTGGCGGCCCGAGATCATCATGCCGAGGATGAATTGCGGCAGGCCGAGCGTGCCCGCGAAGAACGCCGCGGCCACGAGAACCGGGCGGCTCTTGAAGCTGATACCGCTGATGACGAGACCGTCTGCGCCGGAAATCCAGACGACGCCCGCGCACACGGCGCCGGCAACGACCGAGATGACCCAGAACATGGGAATCGGAATTTCCAGACCAGCCTGGGACAGCTTCGAGCCGATATCGCGCGCGGCTGAAATCTTGCGGCGCTCCTTGTCCTGCTTGCGCAGGTTGTCGAGCATTTCCTGGGTCTTTGCGCGCCGGCGCGCGGTATCATCCGCGCCCTTGTTGGCACCCTTGACGTTCGCCGACCCGGTGCGCCCTGCCCCGATTTCGCGCGCGCGTTTCTTCGCCGCCTCGTCATTCGAACCGGTAAAGGTGAAGCCGACACCGACAATCGCCACGAAGGCAAGCACAGCGACGAGGATGATGACGATGTTGCTGCCCATTACGCGCCGTTCAGGTCGTCGAGCGCAGCGGCCAGCTCACGCTCGAGGTTGTAGTAAGCAGCGCGCTCCCAGAAGCGCGGACGGCCGATGCCCATACCGCGGTGACGGCCAATGATCTTGCCGTTGTCGTCTTCGCCTTCGATCTCGTATTTCAGGATATCCTGCAGGACGATGGTATCGCCTTCGAGACCGAGCACTTCGGTGACGCACATGATGCGGCGCGAACCATCGCGAAGGCGGGATGCCTGAACGACGACGTCGATGGAGCCGACGATCATCTCACGGATGGTTTTTGCCGGCAGCGAGAAGCCGCCCATGGTGATCATGGATTCCACACGGCTCAGGGCTTCGCGCGGGCTGTTGGCGTGCAGCGTGCCCATCGAGCCATCGTGGCCGGTGTTCATGGCCTGCAGAAGGTCGAACGCTTCGGGTCCGCGAACCTCGCCCACGATGATCCGCTCAGGACGCATACGCAGACAGTTCTTCACGAGATCGCGCATCGTGATTTCGCCGGAGCCTTCGATGTTCGGCGGGCGCGTTTCGAGGCGAACGACGTGCGGCTGCTGCAGCTGAAGTTCGGCAGAGTCTTCGCAGGTGATGACGCGTTCGCCAGGCTCGATGAAGCCGGTGAGACAGTTCAGCAGCGTCGTCTTGCCCGAACCCGTACCGCCGGAGATCAGCACGTTGCAGCGACTGTGACCGATGATACGGAGAATTTCGGCGCCGGACTCGCTGATCGACTTGAACTTCACGAGATCCTGAAGCTTCAGCTTGTCCTTCTTGAACTTACGAATGGTGAGCGTCGGGCCGTCGATGGCGAGCGGCGGGGCGATCACGTTCACGCGGGAGCCGTCAAGCAGACGCGCGTCGCAGATCGGAGAGCTTTCATCGACGCGGCGGCCGACCTGGCTCACGATCCTTTGGCAGATGTTCATCAGCTGCGCGTTGTCGCGGAAGCGAATGTTGGTGCGTTCGATCTTGCCGTTGACCTCGATATAGGTCGTGTCGGCGCCGTTGACCATGATATCGGCGATGTCGTC
>DNFL01000066.1:3239-3520 GCA_003486945.1 Hyphomonas sp.
ATGATTTCGACAACGATGTCGCGAATTTCCTCGCGCGCGCTCTCGGTGTCGAGCTGCGCAAGCTGGGAGAGGTCGATCGTGTCGATCAGCGCGTTGAAGACCGTCGTCTTCGTTGCATAATATTGTTCGGAATGCTGGCTGACCTTGCGGACCGGCTCAGGCTTGAACTCCGGCGTCTTCAGCTTGACCGGGTCAGCGGCCGGAGCTGCCGGCTTCGGAGCCGCCGCCTTTGCTGCAGGTGCAGCCGCAGGCACGGCAGGCTTGGGCGCGGCAGCGGCGGG
>DNFL01000399.1 GCA_003486945.1 Hyphomonas sp.
CGTTTATACGGCTGCAGTTTCTGCGGGCATCCTCTACGTCATGAAGCAGGTGATGAAACTGCGGGTCAGCGCGGAGGACGAGGCCAACGGGCTGGATTCGACCACTCACGGGGAATCGGCCGCTGGCCATGGCTGAGCCGGTGCGGCGCGTCGCCCCTTCCTTCCGGCTGCAATCCGGTTTCTAGTCCGCCCATGTCCACTTCCTTTGCCGCCGAACCTGGTCACGTCACCGAAATCCGCCGCCAGCTGTCGCGCTGGGTGGCGGAGAAAATGCCGCGTGAGAAGCGCCGCGAATGGGACAAGGCGGCGACCTGGGACAGGGGCCTGTTCAGTGAGCTGGCAGAGATGGGCCTGATCGGCCTGACGATCCCCGAGGAATATGGGGGGCAGGGGGAGGATATCTATGCCGCCGCCGCCGTGATCGAGGAACTCTGCCAGGGCGGGCCGTCGATGGCCGGACCATATATTCATGCGGCCTTTTATGGCGGACTGAATATCTCCGAGAACGGATCAAAGGAACAGAAAGAGGCGCTGCTGCCGAAGCTAGCACGCGGCGAAATCTTTCTCGCCTATGGCCTGTCGGAACCGAATGTCGGCGGCGACCTGCCGAGTGTCGAGACACGCGTGGAGCGTGATGGCGGCGAAATCGTCATCAAGGGCGCCAAGCGCTGGTGCACGGGCGCGGACTGGGCGGACTATATCTACTGCCTCTGCCGTTCGGGTGAGCCAGGCGCGCGTCACGGCAATCTCACGTTCGTCCTTGTGCCGACGAACGCCAAGGGCGTGACGATGCAGGCCATCGAGCACGCAAACCTGCGCTATACGAAATCGATGGATGTCTATCTCGATGACGTGCGGCTGCCGGAAAGCGCCATTGTCGGCGGGCCTTCGAGGTGGAACAAGGGCTGGGGGGCGCTGGCGGGGCGCGCGCTGGATGTCGAGAAGATCGAGATCACGGCGGTTGCCTACGGCCTTGCACGCGCCGCGTTGGAAGAGGCCTGGCAATATGCCGGCGAGCGGGTGCAGTTCGGAAAGCCAATCGGCAAACATCAGGCGATTGCCAACAAACTCGTCACGGCACGGACGAAACTCGCTGCCTGCCGGCACATGCTCTACCATGCAGCCTGGCTCGCAGGCACGGGGCAGTCCTGCTCGGCGGAGACGGCGATGGCGAAACTCTTCGTCGCCGATACCGGTGTCGAAATAGCGCTCGCCTGCCAGCAGGTGATCGGCGCATACGGCCTGTCAGACGTGTATGACGTCGAGCGCAATGTGCGCGACCTTCTCGGCATGCCCATCGTCGGAGGCTCGTCCGACATGCAGAAGAACAATCTCGCACGGATGTGGCGGCTCTAATGAAAGGCGAAGCGGCGCCGGAGCTTTCCTACGCGTCCTACTTCGACGATCCGCTGAAACGCGCGCTCGTGCGGGCGGTGGAGCATGCCTCTGGCCAACCGAAACTGGCGAAGCTCTACGCG
Organism: Hyphomonas sp.; assembly: GCA_003486945.1. Classification (GTDB taxonomy): domain Bacteria; phylum Pseudomonadota; class Alphaproteobacteria; order Caulobacterales; family Hyphomonadaceae; genus Hyphomonas. The sequence continues at coordinate 1,479 of DNFL01000399.1, forward strand.
CATTACCGCGAACACCTCGCCAATGATGTGCCCTTCTTCGAAGCGGCGGTGCGCCTGCTCGATCTGGACGTGAGCTTTCCCGCCGGGCGCCTGTCTGCGATGCCGGAGGAGGGGCCACTCGTAGTCGTCGCCAATCACCCCTTCGGCGTGCTCGACGGGCTGGTCATCAGCTGGCTGATCAGTCTGCGCCGGAAGGATTTCAAGGTTCTGACCAACTCCGTGCTCGATGCTGTGCCAGAGGCGAAGCCCTACCTGCTGCCCGTCGAGTTTGCCGCGACGAAAGAAGCTGTTGCCGCGAATGTCGAGATGCGCCGCGCCGCGTTGGCGCATGTGAAAGGAGGAGGCTGTGTGGTCGTGTTTCCGGCCGGCGGCGTGTCCACTGTGCCGCGCCCGTTTGATCCGCTGGCAGTGGATGATGAGTGGAAGCCGTTCACGGCAAAGCTGATCACCCACAGCCGCGCCTCGGTGACTCCGATCTTCTTCGATGGCCAGAACTCGCGCCTGTTCCAGATTGCCTCGCACCTCTCGCTGGAGCTGCGCCTCGCGCTCGTGTTCCGCGAAGTGAAACGCCGGATGGGCGAAACGCTCCGTGTAGAGATTGGCGAAACCCTGTCTCCTGAATTGCTGGAGGCTGCCGGAAAGCGCAAGGGCCTGATGGCCTTCCTGCGCGAGCAGACCTACGGCCTCGCCTCTGACGGGCGGGCCGAGCACTACCGGGAAGCAACGCGGCGTTTCCAGGCGAAAAAGCCGAAGATCTTCGTCTGACAGGCATTCGCCCGTTGCGCAGACAAGCGGAGCCTGTGACAAGGGCCGGGGCTCAGGAGTAACGGCTATGACCGACGATTTCGGCAGCGCGGCAGACGCCGCGATCGAGCATGCAGGCGCCGATGCCGCCGCCAGCCTTACGCGGACCAAAGGCCCTCCGGCGAGCCCCAATTGCCTCAATTGCGGTACCCTGCTCTCCGGCGAGTTCTGCCACCATTGCGGCCAGAGCGCGCAAAGCCTGCGCCGGCCATTCTGGACACTGGTCAGCGAAAGCCTGGAAACCTTCTTCTCGCTCGACGGGCGCATCGCGCACACCGTTCCGAGCCTGTTGCTGCATCCCGGCCGGATGACGCGGAACTATCTGGACGGGCAGCGCGCCCGGTTCATCCCGCCCTTCCGGCTGTATGTTTTTGCTTCCCTGATCTTCTTCGTGCTGTTGCCGCTGATGACCGGGCAGGGTCTCGGCTTCGGTCCGCGCAGCGAGGGCAGCTTCGAGAATGTCCGGTCCCAGGTCGAGCGTGCTTACGAATCCGGAGACATGAGCGAGGCGGAGTACCGCGAAGCGCTGGAGGGGCTCGATCAGCTGGACGCGATGTGGAAGGGCGGCATCCCTGGCCTCGTTTCCGACCCGCCGCCAAAGCCGGAACCGGGAGGCGACCAGGATGCAGCGACACCTGAAAGTGCCGATGCCGAATGGGCCGGCTTCATGCCGAAGGAGGCGCTCGACGCTGTGCGCGAAGCCGGCGAAAAGGGCGACCGGGATGCGGCGCAGTTTGCCGAGGTGATGGACAATCCCAGGCAGCTCGCGCGCCAGACCCAGGAATGGATCCCTCGCCTGATGTTCGTGCTGCTGCCGGTCTATGCGATGTTGCTTGCCGCAGTTTATATCTGGCGGCGGCAATTCCTGTTCTTCGACCATCTGATCGTATCGCTGCATTTCCATTCGGCGCTGTTCTTCGCCATGTCGGTGGGCTTCCTTGTCTCATTGCTGATCGGGTCGGGCTGGGTGATCCTGGCGCTGCTCGTCTGGTCGAACTGGTATCTCTACAGGCTGCTGCGCACGGTTTACGGCACAAGCAAGTTCACCGCAGTGCTGAGGGTGATGACGCTCGACAGCATCTATTTCTGCGTTCTCCTGTCCGGCTTGCTGACGGCTGTTGTCCTCGGCGCCCTGTCGCTCTAGCGGGCTTGCCAAGCCGGGGGCGTCTCGCCGATGGTGACGCCTTGAAAGCCGGCGCAGTCCGGCAAGGGAGGATGTCATGATCCAGGTTCGCGCTCGTCGCTGGATGATAGCCGTTGCCGGCGCGGTGGTGCTTGGCGCCTGCGCCGCCAAACCTGTGACGGCAGGCGGGGAGGATGTGCAGGTCTTCGTCAACGCAGATGTCGTGACCGTGGATGAAGCGCAACCATCGGCAGAGGCGGTGGCGATCCGCGAAGGGCGTATCCTCGCGGTGGGCAGCGCCGCGGACGTGCTGCAGCTGGCCGGGCCGGGCGCGGAAGTGCGCGACCTTGGCGGGCGCACGCTGGTGCCGGGCTTCATTGATGCACATGGCCACCTTGCAATCATGGCGCAGGTCGCCGCGATGGCAGATCTGCAACCGCCGCCGGCGGGCGAGGTGTCTTCGATCTCGGAATTGCAGGCGAAGCTGGGCGAGTGGCGTGCAGCGCATCCGGGCGCGCTGGCAGTCACGGGCTTTGGCTATGACGATTCGCTGCTGGCAGAGGCGCGCCATCCGGACCGACATGATCTGGACGCGGTTGCAGCGGATGTGCCGGTGATCTTGTTGCACACGTCTGCGCATTTCATCGCCTGCAATTCCGCCTGCCTTGCGCTCGCGGGCATCAATGCAGAAACGGCAGACCCGTTCGGCGGCGTCATCCGCCGCGAGGCGGACGGCGTCACGCCGAACGGTGTGCTGGAAGAGACGGCGATGTATCTGGTGCTGAAACATCTTCCGGCCCCGGATCAATCGATGCGGATTGCCGGGCTTGCGGCGGCGCAAACGGTTTATGCCCGGGCCGGGATCACCACGGTGCAGGACGGTGCGACAACGCCGCAGCAGGTGGAAGACATGCGCAAGGCGGCCTCTGAGGGCGCGTTCTATCTCGATATCGTTGCCTACCAGCATTTCGCGGATGGTACCTCTATCGGCGAGGATTTCACCAGCTCGCGGGCCTATGACGGCCATTTTCGGGTCGGGGGCATCAAGCTGGTGCTTGATGGCTCGCCACAGGGCAAGACGGCCTGGCTGACGAAGCCCTATGTCGTGCCGCCGCAGGGTCAGGAAACGGGGTCCTCCGGATACGGAACATATTCGGATGAGAATGTCGAAGCATTGCTGGAAGAGGCGCATGCGCGCGGCATCCAGGTGATCGCGCATGTCAACGGCGACCGCGCCATTGATCAGCTGCTGGAGTTTGAAGGCGCCATTCTCGCCACCTATCAGGATCAGGACGTGCGCACTGTCGCGATCCATGCGCAGACCGCGCGCGAGGACCAGCTGGACCGGATGGTGGAACTTGGCGTGGTGCCGTCCTTTTTCGCGGCACATCCTTTCTTCTGGGGCGACTGGCACCGCGATCAGGTGCTTGGGCCGGAGCGTGCGGCGAAGATCAGCCCGCTGGCGAGTGCGAAGGCGAAAGGCCTTGCCTATACGATGCACACGGATTCGCCCGTTGTGCCAGCGGATTTCATGCGGCTGATCTGGGTGGCGGTGAACCGCGAGACGCGTTCCGGTCAGGTGCTTGGCGCGGCAGAAAAGGCAGACCCGCACGATGCCCTGCGTGCTGTCACGCTGAACGCGGCGCGGCAGTATTTCGAAGAAGCGGACAAGGGCTCGATCACGCCCGGCAAGCGGGCAGATCTTGTTGTGCTCTCTGCCAATCCGCTGAAAGTTGATCCGTCCACGATCAAGGACATCCGCGTTTTGGAAACGATCAAGGATGGCAGGACAGTGTTCGGGGCCGAGGAATGATCAAGCCGGAAAAGCTGCGCGCAGAGGCGCTGAAACTTCCGCGCGCGTTGGAGCGCCCGCATTTCGACTGGGCGAGTTTCCGGGTCGATGCGCCGAGGGGCAAAATATTTTGCACGCTGCCGCCGCATCATGAATTCTCGAACGTGTTCCTGACGCCGGACGAGCAGAAGATGATGTGCGAGGCGGAGCCGGATATTTTCTTCCAGGTGCCAAACAAGTGGGGCCTGAATGGCGCCACCTCCATTCGCCTCGCGAAGTGCGATCTAGCCACATTGCGCTCGGCGCTCGTCATGTCCTGGCGTCACTCGGCGCCCGCAAAATTTTACGGAGAACTGAAATCGTGAGCAGGAATGATCCGTTGACGGCGCTTCGGCCGCTGCTGCCCGAACTCGCTGCGCGCGCAGCGGAGATGGAGGAGGCGCGTCGCTTGCCGGCTGACCTCGCGCAAAAGATTGCCGCAACCGGCGTTTTCCGGATGGTGACGCCGAAAGCGTTTGGCGGCCTCGAGTCCACACCGCGCGAGATGGTGGAAGTGACCGAAGCGGCCGCCCGCGCCAATGCCAGCGCTGGCTGGTGTGTGATGATCGCAGCAACCACAGCACTCAACGCCGCCTACATGGACGCCGGGTTTGCGAGTGCGATCTATGGCGACCCGATGGCGATCACCGGCGGCGTGTTCGCGCCGATGGGCCGTGCGGTGCCGGAAGGGGACAGCTACCGCGTCACCGGGCGCTGGCAGTGGGGCTCGGGCTCGGCGAATTGCAGCTGGCTCTGCGGCAGCTGCACGATCTGGGAGAACGGCGAGATGCTGCGTCTGCCTTCCGGCGCGCCGGATACGCGGATGATGGTGTTTCCGGCTTCCGATGCGGTGCTGCACGACACCTGGCATGTGATGGGCCTGAAAGGCACAGGCTCCGGCGATATCGAGGTGAAGGATATCCTCGTGCCGAAGGGGCGTTCGGTCTCGCTGGTGTCAGACAAGCCGAAAGTGCCGGGCGCGCTCTACAAGTTTCCGGCCTTTGGGCTCTTGTCGCTGGGCGTGTGCGCGGTTGCGCTCGGCAATGCGCGGGGCGCGCTCGATGCGTTCCATGCGCTGGCGACGGTGAAGAAGAGCCAGGGCTCGGCCAAGACGCTGGCCGAACGCCAGACGATGCAGGCGGACTATGCCCGCTGCGAGGCGCAATGGCGCGCGGCGCGGGCCTATCTCTTTGCGGAGATCGACCGGGTCTGGGCCGCCGCGCAGGCGCCGGGCGAAATTCCGATGGAGCTGCGCGCTGACCTGCGCCTTGCCTGTACACACATGACGCGTACGGGAGCGGAGATATGCCGTACACTGTATGATCTCGGCGGCGGCGCGGCGTTGTTCGAAGCGAGCGACCTGCAGCGCCGCTTCCGAGATGCACATGCCATCACGCAGCACATCGTCACGGCGCCGTCGACCTATGAGCTGACCGGCCGCATCCTGTTCGGCCTGCCGACGGATGCGGGGATGGTGTAGCGCGCTACCAGCTCTCGCTCCACGGGCGCAGGTCCAGCTCATGAGTCCAGGCTGAACGATGCTGGCGGTGCAGCCAGACATAATTCTTCGCGATCTCGTCCGGCAGCAGCAGGCCGTCTTTCGCAAAGCGATCTGCCGCATCCGGAACATTCTCGCGGATGAACTGGCTGTTGATCGGCCCGTCAATGACGACATGCGCAACATGGATGCCTTGCGGGCCCAACTCGCGTGCCATCGATTGCGCCAGCGCGCGCAGGGCATGTTTTGCGCCGGCGAAGGCGGAGAAGCCTTCGCGGCCGCGCACGCCGGCGGTGGCGCCCGTGAAGATGATTGTGCCGCGCCCGTGCGGACGCATCACGCGCGCCGCCTCGCGCCCGGCGAGGAAGCCGGAATAGGCCGCCATTTCCCACACTTTCTGATAGACGCGCGAGGTTGTTTCCGTGATGCCGAACCGGACATTCGCGCCGATATTGAACACGCACACTTCCAGCGGGCCGACCTCCGCCTCGATCTGGTCGACCAGCGCGGCGGTCGCCTCCTCCTCGCGCGCATCGACGCCGTAAGCACGCGCCTTGCCGCCTTCGGCTTCGATCTGCGCGACCAGTTCGTTCAGCGACTCGAGATTGCGCGGCCGCCGGCTGACGCAGGCGACCAGTCCCTCGCGGGCGAAGGCTTTGGCGATGGCGCCGCCCGTGGCGTCGCCTGCTCCGACGATCAGCGCGGCTCCCTGAGGCATGGCGGTCTCTCCCGTTTCTTTTCGGAACTCACTCTGCTTGAGACTTGCGCAAGGTGCAAGGAGCAGGGCTAAACAGGCTGATGAGTGCGATGATGTCGATAGCAATTGCGGGGGCCGGGGTTGGCGGGCTGGCGAGCGGGATACTGCTGGCGCGGGCAGGCCACCGGGTGACGGTGTTTGACCAGTTTGAAGCGGCGGGTCCGGTCGGCTCCGGTTTGATGCTGCAGGAGACGGGGCTGACCATCCTTGGCGCGCTCGGCCTGCGGACGGGGGCGGAGGCGCTGGGCAGTCCGATAGCGCGGCTGTGGGGTGTGTCATCGGAGACCGGCAGGGCGGTGCTTGATGTGCGCTACGGCGCGCTGCGGAAAAGCCTTGTCGGGATTGGCATCCAACGCGCGGCCCTGTTCGACCTGCTGTTCGATGCGGCGAAGGCGGCCGGCGTCCGGGTTGTGCTCGGTACACGGATCGTTTCGGCGGACACAGCGGCGGGCCTGTTCCGGGATGCTGAGGGCAGCGCGCACGGTCCGTTCAATCTCCTGATCGATTGTATGGGCGTGCGCTCGCCGCTGGCATCGAAGCCATCGATGGAGCTGCCCTATGGTGCGCTTTGGGCAACTCTGCCCTG
>DNFL01000384.1:0-440 GCA_003486945.1 Hyphomonas sp.
TCCGGTCGCCGCGCAGGATGCGCAGGTCGAGCGACTTGGCGATCACCAGCGGGCCGTCCGGGGTCTGAAATGTCTTGGCGAGGCCCTTCGCCTCGATCACCTTCCTGCTCAGCGCTTCGCCGGCGTCTGCGGTGATGCCGGCGGTTGCCTTGCGGTCGTTCAGCGCGCTGCGCACCTGTGCATGCTCGGCTTTCAGATCGCGCAAGCGGGCAAGGCGGCCCTGATTGCGCTTGCGCCGGGCGGTGACACCGCGTGCGAGCCAGTGCTGTTCTTCCTTCAGGTGCGTGGTCATCCGGCGCAGCTGGCGCTCGTCTTCTTCCTCCACCTGCTCCGCCCACTGATCAAACTTCACATAGCCATCGGGGCTTTTCAGCACCTTGCCCTGACGCAGCCAGAGCGTGTTGGTGGAGATGTTCTCGAGGAAGCGCCGGTCGTGGCTG
>DNFL01000384.1:693-11693 GCA_003486945.1 Hyphomonas sp.
GGAAGCGCCGGTCGTGGCTGACCACCAGCACGACGCCGTTGAACGCCTTCAGCCGGCCTTCGAGATATTCAATCATCGGCACGTCGAGATGGTTCGTCGGCTCGTCCAGCAAGAGAATGGTTGGCTGTTTCGCAAACGCCTTGGCCAGCGCCGCGCGCCGCAGCTGGCCGCCGGAGAGTGTGGCGGGGTCTGCACCGGGATCGACGCCGAATTCCATCAGCTCGGCCTCGGCCATGTAGGCGCCGCCGAGTCCTTCGGACGCGTAGTCGAGCACGGTGGGATAGCCGGCCAGGTCCGGTTCCTGCGCCACCCAGGCATAGGTCACGCCCGGCTGGCGCCAGGCTTCGCCCGTGTCCGGATCGATCCGCTCAGAGATCACCTTCATGAGGGTCGACTTGCCCGCGCCGTTGCGGCCGACCAGCGCTGCGCGCTCGCCCTTCGACAGCGACAGCGTCACGCCTTCAAACAGCGCCTTGCCGCCAAACGAGAGGCGCACATCGGTGAGGGTTATAAGCGGGGGCTGGGCCATGGCTGGGGAGATAGCGGCAGACGCGCCCGCGCGCCAGTGGAGTCCTGCCGCCACATAAGTGGCGCGATACTTTCAAACGATCTGCGTGCGTCTCAGAAAGTCATCAAACATAGGAACCGTGAAGTCTATATCGCCGTGACCTGGGCTGTAAATCATGCCTTTGCGGATGATCTGGGCACGTCTTGGTCCTAGAGTCTGTATCTTCTCTCCGAGCTGATCAGCAACGTCGCCCGATCGATAGGGCCCTTTGCCTAGCTTGGCCATAGCCAGAACGTAGTCTCGCTCCTTCGGTGTGAGGCGCTCAAGGCGTACACGGAAGAAACCGTCATCCAGTCGTTTTAGTGCAGCGTGGGATGCTGTGATGACGTCCGTTGTCGTGATGGGCGAAGCATCAGCTGCATTCCAACTCTGGTAGCCCCATTCCTGAAGGAAATATGGATAGCCTTCAGTATTACTCACGATCATGTCGAGTGCGTCAGGTTCTATCCGTTCGCCTTCCTGTTCAATCGGCTGCTGTATGGCTGAGTGGGCAGCTTTTGCGTCTAGCGCCCCGACAGGCGGATAGTCGAACAGCCTCTCGGCATAGGACTTAGCATCGCCGGTTAAGGCTGCGATCTGAGGAAGGCCTGCGCCAAAGAAAATTATTGGCAGGTTGCGCTGATTGATCCTGTGGATGGCTACAATGAGAGCCCCGAGCTCTTTTTCATTCAAATACTGAAGCTCGTCGATCAGCAGAGCCCATCCTTTTCCCGCCGCCTTGGCGGCCTCGCCAACGCGCAGAAACAAGTCGATAAGGTCGTATTCCAAATTTCCGCTGTCGGCGATGCCGGGTTCAGGTTCCGTGTGGATGGTCACATCGCCGATAGTCACTTTAAACATAGCCGCGAAGTTCCGCAGCGCGCGCATTCCGTCCTGTGCGGCTTTACGCGATGCCTCGATTACGGAAAGTTTTCTGAGCACCTGATGGACCTTGGGGAACATCAGTTGAGCAAGCGTCTGGGTTTCAGGCGCCTCAATGAAGGATGTGAGGAAGCCTGCATCTTCCGCTATCTGTTCAATTTTGTTGAGCAGCACGGTTTTTCCAGTTCCCCGAAGCCCCAGCAAAATCTGGGACTTGTCGTGGCGGCCCTGCAAAATACGCAATGTGGCGGTTTCGGCGGCCGATATAATCTGATCGCGGCCTGCCAGCTCAGGAGGCTGTGTTCCAGCGCCTGGCGCGAAGGGGTTTCTCACAGGGTCCATCCCGGCTGTATATTGTTTTTATCCTCGTATGTCAAGTTTTTCCATTTTTATGTTATACGAAGATATACTTGGATAAACTTCATATACTTCTGGCGCGGCTTTAAGAAATAAAGGGGATGATGGGCAATGGCCAGGCGGTTGTCCCGACTTGGCCGGCGCGGTGTTCTTGCCGCGAGGTTAGTCTGGACGCGCGCAGTTGCGGGCGCCACCTTCGTTCCATGTCGGAACTCACTCTCCCCGAAGGTTACGCGCCCCACTTCCGCAAATCGCGCTTCACCGACCCGTGGGAGCCGCTGTTTTCGAAAAAGGAAGCCATGCAGGTGTCGATCGGCCTATGGCTCGGCGAAGCACACTGTAATTCGCGCGGGCTGGTACATGGCGGGCTCATTGCCTCGCTGGCCGACAACGCGATGGGCCTCTCCTGCGCCGCCGCGCTGGAGACGGAAGGAAAGCCGGCGCCCTCTGGCCTTGTGACTGTAAATCTGTCGGCGGACTATCTCGGCAGCGCCAAGCTCGGCCAATGGCTCGCGACGGATACGAACTTCGTCAGGACCGGCCGCTCGCTCTGCTTTGCCGGCTGTCTGATCCATGCCGATGGCACGCCGGTCGCCCGCGCGATCGCCACGTTCAAAGTGATTTCTGCCAGTTAACCATCACTTGGCGGATGGCCGCCATATTGCAGACCTTGCCCGCGATCCCGCGCCTGCAACGGAATTCCTGTCCATGTCCGGCCAAAACCTGGTTGTCCTTCGTAACAATGTCCCGGCCCGGGACGCTGATATCAGCATTGAACCGCGCAAGGATTTTGAGCTGATCCGCCAGCTGGTCGATGGCCGCTATGCCTCGGCGGACGATCTCGCGGACGGCTTGGCGAAAACGCTGGCCGGCAAGAGCAAGGCGATGCAGGCGGCGTTCGCTGTTCATGCGATGCGTAAGGACGCTCGCGCAGTGTTCACCACGGGCGAGGATATCGCCTTCCGCCTCCTGCCGCTGCTGCGTCTTTCCGGCTGGAAGGGCGAACTGTTCTCCGTCATCCATGCCAGCCACAGCCCGAAATGGCAGATTGCCGCGCGCCTTCTCGGCACGCGCCGGGTTGGCGGCTGGTTCACCGTCTCGCGCCTGCAGCGCGATGTGTTGATCGGCAAGGCGGGCCTGCCGGTCGGCAAGGTACATTTCATCTGCGATTCCGTGGATGCGGCTTTCTTCGATCCGGCAAAGGCGTCCGGTGCGGCGGAGGGCGACTATGCATTCGCCTGCGGCCTCGAGAACCGCGACTATGCAACGCTCGCCGCAGCGGCGGGGCAGTATGGCGGCAAGGTTCGCGTGCAGGCTTCCGGCTATTTCCCGCAGGCGGATGCCGCGGATGCCGGCATGCCGGCAAACCTTGAAATCAACCGCGCACGGATTTCCTGGACAGAATTGCGCGCCCGCTATGCCGCGGCGCGCTTCGTCGTCGTGCCGCTGAATGCCGTGCCCTATGCGGCCGGCGTCAATGGCCTGCTCGAGGGCATGTCGATGGGCAAGGCTGTGATCGTGACCGACTCGCCGGGCCTTGCCGACTATACCGGCCTCGACTCGCTCCTCCGCGTGCCGGCGGGCGATCCGGCGCGACTTGCCAGCGCCATGGAAAGTCTGTCGCGCGATCCCGCCGCCTGCGTAGAGATGGGCCGCGCCAACCGCGAGTGGATCCTGAAACATGCCACGATCGAGCAGTATGCCGAGGCCATAGCTAGCCACATGCTGGGCCGCCCTGCGGAATAAGGCGCGCGGATGCTGGGCGAGAAAATCTTCCGGGGCACATCCTGGCTTCTGGCAGGGCGCCTCGTCAGCAATCTGCTCGGCCTTGCCAGCACGCTGATCGCGGCGCGCCTGCTGATGCCGGAAGATTTCGGCCTGATGGCCATCGGCCTCAGCGTGTTCGCCATTGCGGGCGCTGTGGTCGAGTTGCCTGTCGGCGCCGCGCTTGTGCAGATGAAGACCGCAACCAAGGCGGATTTTGACACGGCCTGGACGATCAATGTGATCCGCGGGCTGATCGTCGCCGCCCTGATGCTGGCGGCGGCCTGGCCAGCTGCAGTGCTCATCGGCGACCCGCGCATTGTAGGTCTCGTCGCTGCGCTGGCTGCTTACCCGCTCGTCACGGGCCTGCGAAACTCATGGTTCGAACAGTATATCCGCGACATGGATTTCCGGCGCGAAGCGTTGGTCGATGTGCTTTCCAAGCTAGCGTCGATCATCGCGATCGTTTGGATCGCGCTGGTCACGCGCAGCTATTGGGCGCTGCCGGCGGGCGTCGTTGCGGCTGCGGCGGTGGCCACGCTCAGCACCTATATCCTGCGCCCTCAACTGCCGGCATTCAGCCTCAGCCAGTTCCGGAAATTCTTCGGATTCTCGCTCTGGATCGGCCTTGGAAGTATTGCTGACAGCTTTCGCGACGCGGCGACCACATTCTTCCTTGGACGGATGACCGGCAATGCAAAGCTCGGCGCATTCTCTGTCGGCTCACAATTCGCCGAGCGTCTTGAACTTGTTCTCTACGCGCCGATGGAGCGCACGCTGTTTGCAGCGTTTGCTTCCATCCAGGACGACATGGCGCGTGTGCGGGCGGCCTATCTGAAGGCGCTGCATCTCGGCTTTGCGATCTTCCTGCCGATATGTGCGGGCATGGCGCTGCTCTCCCACGAGATCATCACCGTTGCACTCGGCCTGCACTGGGAGCTAGCGGCTCCTGTGCTGGCTTTCATCGCTCCGGCAACGGCACTCTACCTGATCGCCGGTCTCAGCAACTCGCTCACCAACGCGCTGGGGCATCCGCGTGCACTGTTCCGCTACAAGGTTCTGTCGCTGCTGATCCACATTCCGGTGATGGCCGGTGCGGTGTGGCATTCAGGGCTGATCGGCGCCCTGGCGGCTTGCGTTTTCACGGCGTTCCTGTGGCATCTGATGAGCATCCATGTCGCCGCGAAAGTTACCGGACTGACGCGCTGGGCGCAGATATCGGTGCTGATGCGAACAGGCTTTTCGACGCTGGCGATGTGCGCCGCGGTCCAGTTGGTGCGAATCTACGTTCTCGGCGGGCCGGGCGAAGGCCTGCTTGCCAATGTCATCAATGCGGCAATTCTCGGCGCAGTTGGTGCAGCCGTTCACATCAGCTGCCACGTCCTCATCTGGCAGGTTACGGGGCGCGGCGATGGGATTGAGCGGACAGTGATGCAGGCTGTGTCGCGCCGCTTTGGGGCGCAGGTAGGCTGAAGCCCTCCTCCGAATTCATCAGCACACGGCGGATTTCGCCCGAAAAGGCGCGCAGCATCTGCCGCAAACCGTCTCCGAAGCCATCCGTGCCGATCTTTTCACCGAGCCCCATCGTCTTGTTGGCGTCGAAGATGAACGGCGCGCCGTCCACCATCACATAGTCGATCTTGCCATAGTCGAGGCTCAGCTTCCGGCGCATCTCGATCAGGCGCGGATGCGGCGTGAAGGGCATGCAGGAGATATGCTGGTCCTCGGAAATGATCTGCGTGTCCGAGTGTTCGATATTCTCATAGTGCAGATTTCCGAGGAACAGGTATTCCCGCAACACGAATTTCTCGCCGGCACGCTCGTACAGCATCTTCTGCACAATGTTTCCACGCCCGAAATAGCCTTTCGGCACATCTGCGAGTCGGGGAAAGATGCGGTAGTCTTCTTTCGTCAGGATGCGGATAGAAGGCCCCGGAACGACCAGGCGCCCGGCTTTTGCCCAGGCGCGCTCCACGAGGGAAAGGCCGAGGTACTCCGGCACGCCGCCATAGTTGAGATCCGACTTCACGATCACCGGTGCGTCATAGGTGTCGCCGCGTTTCAGCAGTCCGTCCGCGAAGGTCTGCTTGCGGATGTCGAGCGCGCCGGCATTGATGTGCCGCGGATAGCGCTCCGCAAAGCGGGTCACGGATTTCGGCACACGCGACAGGTCGACATGTACCAGCAAGGCATCTGCAGGTTCGTAGGCGGATGTTCCGTGGAGATGCACGATCTCGACGCCGAGCGCAGCAAGATCATCTGCAATCAGCGACACCATGTGATGGCGCGCGCCGGGTGCGGCGCGGCGGCTGTGCAGGATCGCAAGTCTCTTGAAACGTTCGGCCACGTGCCTGTTCCGGAGTGCCGCAGGCGGCGTGAATTGAGGCGATTTCGCAGGATAATAGAATTTAGTTAAGCGGCGTTATCCAAGGCCTGTCAAATTGAACGTTTTGCCGCCCGCCTCAGGCTGAAAGGCTGCCGATTTCCTCGGCCTTCAGCAGGCGCCACTCGCCTTCCTTCAGGCGGCCAAGGGTCAGCGGGCCAAAGCCGGCGCGGTGCAGGGCATCGACATGATTGCCGGCGGCCGCGAACATGCGGCGCACCTGGTGGTAGCGCCCCTCGGTCAGCGTCAGGCGGGCGGAGCGTTCGCCGGTGACCTCCAGCACAGCAGGCAGGCAGGGCTTGTCCTCGCCGCGCAGGGTGAGCGTGCCGGAGGCGAAAAGGGCCGCTTCGTGGCCTTCAAGAGGGCGGGCGAGCTGCGCCTCATACACTTTCGTCATTTGCGATTTCGGGGAGATCAGCCGGTGCAGCAGGGCGCCATCATCCGTGAACAGAAGAAGCCCGGTCGTCTCCGCATCCAGCCGTCCGACGGAGGAGAGTTTCGGGTCGCGCTTTACAAAGCGCGGCGGAAGCAGATCATAAACGAGGCGGCCCTGATCGGCATGCGAGCAGGTGAAACCTGCCGGCTTGTGCATCATCACCACCATGCCAGGCGCCGGGTCCAGCGGCTCACCGTCGAAGCGCACATCCTCGCCCCAGCCCTTCACGCGGCCGCGGGCGATGGCGGCCTCCATCTCCTTGCGCGAACCATAGCCGAGGCCCGCGAGATATTTTGCGAGCTTGCGTGTGTCGTTCATTTGAACCGCTTCGGGCGATCGGCTCGGATGATCTTGTAACCGTCATCATCCTCGATCATCTCGACGGCCTTGAAGCAGCGCGCCAGTTCGTCTTCATACGGAAGATGCCGGTTGGCCACCAGCCACAACGTGCCGCCGTTGCGCAGCGTGGCGGCGGCGGCACGGATGAAGCTGCGGCCCAGCTCGTTATTGTCGGCCCGGCCGGTATGGAAAGGCGGGTTCATCACGGCGAAATCATAGGTCGCAGGCGGCAGGTCCTTCAGCACATCGGCCCAACGCATCGTGCAGCGTGCGGCATGCGGCGCCATGGTCTGCTCCTGGCAGATCATCGCGCGGTATTCGGCTTCGACCAGATCCATCCGCTCCACTTGCGGACAGTTGGCGAGAATCTCGCGGCTGATGAAGCCATTGCCGGCGCCCAGGTCGATGCCGATGCCCTTGGTATATTCCGGCACGCTGTCGGCCAGCATCTCGCTGCCGGGATCGATCCGGTCCCAGCTGAACAGGCCCGGCCGGCTCCACAGGCCCGGCTCGATCAGTTGCGGCGCATCGAAATCGATCCAGTCCTGCGCCAGTTCCTCGTCAACGTCTGCGCCGTGCTTCACGCACCAGTAGGCGCGGCATTTGTGTTTCGACAGGCTGTCGGAATTGCCGCTGAGCGCTTCGAGCGCGTCCTGCCCGCTCTTGCCGCCAAGGGTGTTGGGCAGGCAGGCAAGCACCGTCGACCCTTCCGGCGCAGCGAGCACGGCGCGGGCGTAGACAGCGCGCGCCTGATCGCGTTGGCGCGGGGGAACGATGATCGTCAGCTGCGCCTCGGGCAGCTCCACGGAGTCCACCGCCAGCACGTTGAAGCCGGCGGCTTTCAGCGCGTCATGGTGCGGCTTGTAGCTGGTGCGCAGCACAAGCCGGTCCTTCGGCAACTGGTGCAGCCACGGCCCCGGCTCGGCATTCAGCACAAGGATCGGGCCGGTTTCCGGCAAGGGCACAGCCTCGCGCTCAATCGCCAGCAGCAGGGTTTCAAAAACAATCGGGTCCATCATCGCGGGAGCGATAGCGGCCCGCGCCCCATAAGAAAAGCCCCGCCGGCATGAGCCAGCGGGGCCTTGGTCTTTATCCCCTGCGGGAAGATCAGGCGCTGAGGCGCTCGATGATCACTGCCGGGGCCATGCCGCCGGCGGCGCACATGGTGACGAGGCCATAACGCTTTTCGGAGCGCTCGAGTTCGTCGAGGGCGGTGCCGATCAAGATCGAGCCGGTGGCGCCGATCGGGTGGCCGAGGGCCATCGCGCCGCCATTGATGTTTACCTTGTCGCGGTTAAGCTTCAGGTCACGGATGAATTTCTCGGCAACCACCGAGAAGGCTTCATTGATTTCCCAGACGTCGATATCGCTGGTGGTGAGGCCGGCTTTCTCGAGCACCTTCTTCGCTGCCGGCACCGGAGCGTTGAGCATCAGCGTCGGGCAGTCGCCCATGTTGGCGGTGGCGACGATGCGGGCGCGCGGCTTCAGGTTGTGCTTTTTCATGTAGCCTTCCGAAGCGAGCAGGACGCCGCCCGAGCCATCGACGACGCCTGAGGAGTTGCCGGCATGGTGGACATGGTTGATCTTGCCCTTGAGCTGCGGGTAGCGGCTCTCGATCAGGCTGCCATAGGTGGTGCCCTTGTCGTCGACCGGGATGTTCCAGAACATGTTGAACACGGTCTTGAGGCCGGCCAGGCTTTCCATCGTCGTGCCGGGGCGCGGGAACTCTTCATGGTCGAGCGCAAGTGATCCGTCCACGTTGTAAACCGGAACAACGGAGCGGTTGAAACGGCCTTCCTTCAGCGCGCGGGCGGCGCGTTCCTGGGAGACGACGGCGAGCTGGTCCACAGCCTCCCGGTCGATGCCTTCCAGCGTGGCGATGGCGTCGGCGCAGCAGCCCTGCTGGGATTGCGGATGCTTCTCGCGCAGGCGCAGGTTGCCGGCGTCCATCATCGGCGGGGTTTTCGGGTCAGCCGAGGCCGCCGTGTAGCTCATCATCTCGCAGCCGCCGGCGATGACGCACTGTTCCATGCCGGACATGATCTGCGCGGCGGCGAGGTTCACCGTGGTGATGCCCGAGCCGCAGAACCGGTCGAGTGTGACGCCCGAGGCCTTGACGTTGTAGCCCGCATCAAGAGCCGCCATGCGGCCCATGTCGCCGCCTTGTGCGCCGCGCTGGCTGGAGGTGCCCCAGATGATGTCATCGACGGTTTCGGTGTCGAGCTTATTGCGGTCGCGCAGGTTGCTCAGCACGGTGGCGGCGAGGTGCTGCGGGTGCATGTGGGCGAGCGCGCCCTTGCCCACTTTGCCAACGCCGCGCGGCGTGCGGCAGGTATCAACGATAAAGGCGTCAGCCATCTTGGAACTCCCTTTTGTCAGATTTTTCCCGGGGCGAGCGGGGCTATGGTGAGCCTGCTTTACGCGAACGTAAGCGTAACCGAAAGCCGTGACGCCGGGTCAGGCGGCGGCGGGCGGGGCTGCGCTTTTTGACGCTGGCGAAATGTGCGATACTGGCGCTTGGAGAGTGAACGCCATGTCGGATGGAATTTCTGGCCTCGGGCGGATTCTGGCCGCCCTGTTGCTCCTTGTATCGCTTGCCGCTCCGGCAATGGCGGGTGGCCGTCTCGAAATTCCGTTCCGGATCAATCACCGCGACCACATGGTCATCGATCTGAAGATCAATGACCAGACTGAAGTCACCGGCGTGATCGACACGGCCGCGACCTATCCGATGGTCGACAGCGCCGCCGCGCTGCGCAGCGGTGTGATACCCCCGGTCGCGGGCGCGCCGATGATCAATGTCCTGGGGATCAATGGCGACCGGGATTTTCCGGTCGTTCACATCGGATCGGTGACTGCGGGGAATGCGCGCCTCAATGCCCTGAACGCCGCCTACAACGAAGATATCGAAGTGCCGGGATCGCCGCTCAACATCCTGCCGGCATCGGCCATTCCCGGCGATGTGCTGGAGTTCGATTTCGAGCGGGGCCTGATCTCGACCTATGACGGCCGGCCGCAGAACGCGCCGTCGCGCTATGTGCAGACGGTAGACTATATGGTGGATGACGGATTGATTTTCGTCAGTATCCAGATGAATGGCCACAAGGGTCTCGCGCTGATCGATACCGGATCCAGCATCACCTTCGTCAACTCTGCCTACGCCCGGAAAGCCAATATCCGACGTGAGGAGGACCTGACGCGGCATATACTCGGCATGACCGGCGGCCAAGATGATGTGTGGGTCGGCAAGGCGCGGAAGGTGCGGCTGGGCGACTTCTTTTTCGAGCGGCCGAATCTCCTGGTGTCAGATCCGGTGATCTTCGATCGGCTCGGCCTTTCGGACCAGCCCATCATGGTGCTCGGGCTCGATTTCCTGTCGCGCTTCCGGATCCAGTTTGACCGCCCGCGCGGCAAGGTTGTCTTCAGCGTTCCGGCCCACACGGTCGGCGGCGTGCGGATGAACCTCTCCGCCCCGGCAAGCCGACTGGACGACTGAAGCCGCGCTGAGCCTATCCGAACGCCTCATAGGCATGCGTGATGGCAAGGCTGATGCCATGCAGCGCCCGGTCGATCTCATCTAGCGGGGCGATAATGCCCTGATGGATACGGTCATAACCATAACCGGATTTCTGGCCGGAGCCGGGTTCGGTGAGGCTCTCGAGGGCTTCATCATCGCGGTCATCGCGCGGGAAGATGCGGCCAAGGGTTTCGATCACTTCAGCGAGGCGCAGTTCCGTCACCATGCGGATGATGTCGCGCTGACTGACGTCATGACGTTCGGAGATGCGCGGCACGGAGCCGGCGATGGCGATGGCCTTCATGATCAGCGCCTGCCGGACGGCGTGCAGTACGTGCATGTCCATCCGCCGCTCGTGGCGCACCGCATCGCTGGGCACGCCTTCGACCTGGGCGAGCAGACGGTCAAACCGGCCGAGGTCGATGGAGAAGAGGTTGGCGATGCGCGAGATCGACACGGCGGTTTCGTCCGTGCGCAGAACATAATAGGCGGAGCGGTAGGCCGCCGCCTTGTCGGCGGGAGCGAGGCGGGCATGGGCAACCCAGACGCTGGCATCGAACACGCTGCCATAGGCGCGCAGGGCTGGCAGGCTGGTCAGTTCGCGCGCGCGGCTCGCGAGCAGGATGAGGCCGCGCAGGCGCGGGCTTTCGCGGATGAGACCTGCAAGGCGCTCGCTCTCGCGTTGCAGCGATGAGCCGATACCGGCCGCCGTGTTCACAGGGATGGAGAGCTGGTGCAGCGTGGCATTGTGCGAGATGGCGCGCAGCGCGGCGGG
>DNFL01000068.1:0-3552 GCA_003486945.1 Hyphomonas sp.
GAGGGGGCGGGGCAGTCCGGGAGCCAGCGCCTGTCGCACATGCTGCGAGAACAGACAGCATGCCGAGCTGCCCAAGTTTGAGCACTAATTTTCGAGTTTCCACTTTTTATCCCCCCACCCGGAGCGCACATGCGCCTGCGTCAACTGGTTAACAATTCTGCCCGACAGAAGCGAGCACGTATCTTTATCCGGCCCTATCCGCGAATGCCCTTAGGCCTTCGTTGAGCAAACCTGACGCAAATCTTTACATACCGTGCCTTTACGGCCCGCTTGTTGCAGTGCGATAAGCCCTTTGCTGTCCACCGCAGCGATCCCATATCCTCAGCGTGAGCAAAAGGGCTCATGCAGAACACCGGAGTTTTCCTCCCTTGTTGCTCTCCATGCTGAAGGCCAAGCTCCACTCGGCCACCGTCACCCAGTGCGACCTGCACTATGAAGGCTCGGTCTCGATCGACCAGGACCTCCTGGACGCATCCGGCATCCTGCCGCACGAGAAAGTCGACATCTGGAATGTCACCAACGGCGCCCGCATCCACACCTATGCCCTGGAAGCGCCCCGCGGCTCGAAGACGGTCGGTGTCAACGGCGCCGCGGCTCGCCACTTCGCCGTCGGCGACACGGTGATCATCGCGGCCTTCTGCGGCGTCGACGCTGCCGAAGCGCGCCAGCACGCGCCCACTGTCGTGCTGCTAGGCCCCGGCAACGAGATCAAGCGGCCAACCTGAGCCGGGCTCCTGCTCGGCCTGCTTTCCGGGTCGTCTCCAAATGATCAATTCGCCATGCCATAGGGCCTGAGGACGAGGTCCCGGGTCACAAGGACACGTACGGGCGTTCCCGGCGCAACACGGATGGTTGGCTGGATGCTGAGATTGCGGTCCACGATACGGTCTCCTGTGCGTGAGACGCTGTCGCCAAAACCGCGGCGGATGGCGCGTTCGACATCGCTGTCGTCAGAGTTTGCCGCCTCGGAACCGATGCTGAGGAGCGTTGCAAGACCGGCTGCAGCAAACACCCGGCCCCAGTGATGATCCGTGCGCCCGGAAATCCCGGCGGCGCCGGACGCATCTGTGCCCGGGTCGGAGATGCGCAGGGATGAGCCATCCGGGAAGATGATCCGGTCCCATGTCAGGAGCGCCCGGTCCTGGCCGAAGGCGATTTCCGACTGGTAGCGCCCGATCAGCCGGGCGCCCTGGGGCACAAGCAGATGGCTGCCGGAGACCGTATCAAATACCGGCTGGGTCACCTGGGCTGTGACCATTCCGGGCAGGTCAGAGTTTATGGCAGTCAGGAGGGCCGCGGGGATGACGCTGCCGGCCATCACGAGGTAGGGCGACAGGGGGTCTGTGACCGCGTGCGGGTTGATGTCGCTTGCGCGCCCTTCGCTGGCGGCAAAGGCGATTTTCCGGGACTGGAGGTTCGGGTCGGCTGATGGGTCCTGAAGGGCTGGAAGTGAGCCTGTGCGCGAGGCGAGCGCGAAAAGCTCGGCGGCCGGGTCCCGGCTTGTGGCACTGCTCGAGTTTGCGGGCATCGGTGCCTTCTGGCCTGAGATATCGAAGAAGACACCGGACTTTCCGGCGGCCTCTGCAAGTCTGGCTTCGGCGAGACGCTGCGCGCGGATGGCTTCCTCCATCTCTGACGGACGAAAGTCAGTGTCCGGAGCAACATTCCAGTCCGGCTCGATACCGAATGCGCGCTCATGCGAGACGATCGTGCCTCCGAGGTCGCCGGTTGTCGGTGCGCCGAGGCGGGGCGCAGTGACCCCTTCATAGGAAGACGGCAGGCGCTGGAGCGCTTCCGGCGTCCGCTTGCCGGCGCTGATTGCAAGGCGCTCCGGGGCCGCATCCTGCGCGGGTTTCGGAGGATCAAGCGCGACGGCAAACGCGGCAAAGATGCCAGCGATACCGAGCACGGCCCCGGCGACAAGGATCCGCCGGTTGATCCGGGTGACGGGCCGGATCCGGCCGCGCAGCTTCAGGCTGTCTTCCTGCTTCGGAAATGCCTGGAGCTCGCTCACCGCCGGTCTCCTGCCGGCGGCTTCAGTCTCTGGATCCGGACGATTGTCTGCCGGGAGCTGCCTTGTCTGAGTTCGGCCGCAGAAAAGAGATGGTCGACGATGTAGTAGTTTCCCTTGACGCGGTAGTTGACGAGTTCGGCCTTTCCGCCGGCAAGGACAAAGAGCGGCGGCGCGTCATGTGCGGTGATCCCGTCCGGCATCTGGATGAACACCTGGCGTCCGTCATCGAATACCCGCACCGGGCGCCAGGCTGGCTTTGCCCCGTCGATGCGGTAGCTGAAATTGAGGTCCTGGAGGCGCAGGCCTGATGTGATGCTTGCCTCTTCGCGCACGAGCGCGCGTTCATTGCGCTGGGCAATCCCGGCAAACTCGTCAGCAGGATAGCGCCAGGACAGGGCCGCCATGTAGCTTTTGTCGAGGCTTGTCAGTTCAAGATGATAGGTGCGCCGGTCCGTCGCGATCATCAGGTTGGTCGAAAGGCCGGGCGCGATGGGTTTGACAAGAACATGCGCGCGCGCGGCCGCGCCTGAGCCTGAGACCGTATCCCCGACGACCCAGCGCACAGTGTCGCCGGCAGACACAGAAACAAGGCGCTCGCCCGGCTGCAGGGCAATGTCGCAGACCTGGCCAGGGCTTGCATAGAGCTGGTAGAGAGCGCCTTCCGTATACGGATAGACCTGGACCGCGTTCACATAGCCCTCGGGGGAGGGCTCGACGCGGGCGGCGCTTGCGCCCTCTGCAATAGCGGCGGCGGGCGCCAGCGGCTTTGGTTTTGCAGACGGCGAAAGCGGTTTGAGCTGGCCGGGCAGCGGCATCGCAACAGGTGTCTCGACAATTTCCACGGGGCGCTGCGGCGCTTCCTCTGACGCTATTGCGGCGATGAAGACTTCCGGTGGATAGGCGCCGCCTGCGGGCGGGATCCCGGCGCAGGCTGCGGGAAAGAGGGCAGCGGCGGCTGCAAGGCGGAAGCGTGTCATCCGGGGTCTCCTGTTACGATGTCTTCGCCCCAGTTGAGGCTGTGGATGTAGATGCCGAGCGGATTGGCGCGCAGCGTCTCGGCGTCGCGCGGCGTGCTCCGCACAAGGGTAAAGTGGCCGGTATACCTGCGCGCGCCTGTCAGGACGCCGCCCTCATAAGTCTTCTCAAGCCACCGCGCCTGGAATGAGGTCTCGGTCATGCGAACGACCGAGACGACATCGACGCTTCTCGAGCGCCGGCCGATATCCGCAAACGGATCATTCTCGCGGGCGTAGGCGCTGAGCGTGACGCCGGCCTTGTCGGTGACGGCGTCGTAGGCTTTCAGCCAGTTCTGGCGAACCACAACCGGATCGACAGACAGCGAGCGGACATTCTGGATGAACGCGGCCAGGTGATGTGCGATCTGGGCGTCGCTCGGGTCATAGGCTTCGGTTGCCGGCGTTACGGCGCGCACCGCGCCGTGGGTGTCGATTTCGACAACATAGGGCGTGACAGAGGATTGCAGGCTTCGCCAGACCAGCGCCGACGTGGAGAGGGCGAGGGCAAAGAGCAGGCCGAGC
>DNFL01000068.1:3889-4139 GCA_003486945.1 Hyphomonas sp.
TGGCCGGCTTTCTGGTACGGTGTCTCCGCTGGAGGGCTTTCGCCGTAATGGGCCGAAGGGCGCCGGAATGTCATTGTCTAGTCTCCGGACTGTTTGAGGTCGGGGGAAGCGCCGGTCATGGCGCGGTCCCCGTCACGCAGGGTATGGGCGGTGAGGGTGGCGGCATGGCTGAGCCTCTGGCCGGCCGAGAGCTTCCTCGCCCAGGCGGGGCTCCGGCTGCCTGGCGCCGGTTCACGGGCGCCGGCGCCAC
>DNFL01000369.1:0-12536 GCA_003486945.1 Hyphomonas sp.
GGTCAGGCGGCCGGAGCAGAACTCGGAAGCGTCCGTCAGGTCGCGGCCATAGGCGTCGAGCGTGTTCGGGCTCGCGCCACGCTCGGCGGACATCATTTCGAGGAACGCGGCAATGCGGTGGGTGTCGGACATGCCGGAAAGGCTAGTCAAACAGGCTTAAGGGGCCGTTGAGGGGCCGGATTAACCCTAGAATACGCCTTCCACAGGAATGCGGACTTCGCCGTCCGGGGGCGGGTTCTTGACGGCTTGCTGGCCGAGCCACCACATGCCTCCGAGAGCCGCCAAGACGATGACCACAAAGCCGATCAGGTATTTGCGCATGGAAATCTGCCCCGAAAGCTGGTTATGCGACTGGTTTTCCGGGCGAATCGTGCCGCCGGAATGCGCCGTCTATGTGGCAGGTCTGTAAAAGACGCGCAACGCCGGGTAAGAGAGTGGAATGCCAGACGACAGCGACCCTTCGAGGCCGGACCCCGATCCCGCCCCGCCCTATGCGGGGCGGACGATCGCGCTTGTCGGTCTGATGGGGGCCGGAAAGTCGACCGTCGGGCGCCGGCTCGCCGACAAGCTGGGCCGGGCCTTTTATGACAGCGATGCCGAAATCGAGAAGGCAGCGGGCCTGTCGATCTCCGACATTTTCGCCCTGCACGGCGAGGCGGACTTCCGCCGCGGTGAGAAACAGGTGATCCGCCGCCTGCTGGACCTGCCGCCGCACGTACTGGCGACCGGGGGCGGGGCCTATCTCGACGCCGACACGCGCGAAGTGATGCGGGAGAAGGCGATCACGGTCTGGCTGAATGCCGACCTCGAAACGCTCTGGCGCCGCGTGCAGAAGCGCGACAACCGGCCCTTGCTGCAGCGCGAGGACGCCAAGGCGCATCTGTCAAACCTCGTCATCCAGCGCGAACCCTTCTATTCGCAGGCGGACCTCGTCGTTCATTCGAAAGACGGCCCGCACACCAACACCGTGAGCGCGATCCTGAAAGCGCTGCAGACCTGGACCCCGCAATGACTTCTCCGGCAAACCTTGAAACCGTGCGCGTCGACCTTGGCGAGCGCGCCTATGACATTCTCGTCGGGCACGGCGCGCTGAGCGAACTCGGCCCTCGCCTTTCGGTGATGCTGAAACGTCCGCGCGCCTTCGTGCTGACGGATGAGAGCGTGGCGCGCCACCACCGCGCAGCGCTGGAAGCTGCGGTGGCGGGCGCGGATGTGAAGCTCGACTGGCTGGCGATGCCGCCGGGCGAGAAGACGAAGAGTTTCTCGAGCCTTGAAACCGTGCTCGACTGGTTGCTGGCGGGCGGCGCAGACCGGGGCGATGTGCTGATCGCGTTCGGCGGCGGTGTGATCGGCGATATGGGCGGGCTGGCGGCGAGCCTGATGAAGCGCGGCATGGTCTTCGTGCAGGTGCCGACGACGCTGCTGGCGCAGGTCGATTCCTCCGTGGGCGGAAAGACGGCGGTGAACACGCCGCGCGGCAAGAACCTGATCGGGGCTTTCTATCAGCCTCGCCTCGTGATTGCGGACACAGCGCTTCTAGCGACGCTGCCGGAGCGGGAGTTGAAAGCGGGCTATGCCGAGATCCTGAAGTATGGCCTGATCAATGACGCGCCCTTCTTCGACTGGCTGTCCGTGAACGGACAGAAGGTTCTGGCGCTGGACCCGGCGGCGGCGCGCCACGCCGTGGCGAAGAGCTGCGCGGCGAAGGCGGCGATCGTAGTTGAGGACGAGACGGAAACCGGCGTGCGCCAGCTGCTCAATCTCGGCCACACGTTTGGCCACGCGCTGGAGGCGGCGAACGAGTATGGCGCGGACCTGCTGCACGGCGAAGCGGTAGCGGCGGGCATGGCGCTCGCGTTCCGTTATGGCGCGGAGCTCGGTGTGACACCTGCGGCGGATGCGGAGCGTGTGTCGAAGGTGATCGCCGCCTCAGGATTGCCGTCCGATCTCTCCGGCCGCGACCGCCAGCGCTTTGCTGCGCCGCATCTGGCGAAGCTGATGCAGCAGGACAAGAAGGCGCGCGGCGGCCGCGTGCCGCTGATCCTCGCGCGCGGCATCGGCGCCGCCTATATTCATCCGGATGCGGATCTTGCGTCCATTGAAGACTTCCTCGCCCGCGAACTTCTAGAAACTGCCTGAAGGACCCAAACACCGACATGATTGCCGGTTATATTGCTGCCATCGCCCTGCTCCTGTGCCTTTCGGCATTTTTCTCGGGCTCCGAAACTGCATTGACGGCGGCTTCCCGCGCGCGGATGCACCAGCTTGAGAAAGAGGGAAACAAGCGCGCCCGCGCTGTGAACCGCCTGCTCGCGAAGCGTGAGGATTTCATCGGCGCGATCCTGCTGGGTAACAACCTCGTCAACATCCTCGCCTCGGTGCTCGCGACGACCTTGTTCACCGCGATCTTCGGGCAGGGCGGGCTGGCGCTTGTTGTGGCTACAGCGGTGATGACCGTCACGGTGCTGATCTTTTCCGAAGTGATGCCGAAGACCTATGCCATCACGCGGCCGGACAGCGTCGCGCTCGTTGTCGCCGGGCCGATCGGCGTGCTCGTGCGTGTTGCCTCCTGGGTGATCAAGCTGATCCAGGGTATCGTCAATATTGTGCTGAAAATTCTCGGGCTCGGAACACCGGCGCAGTTGGTGTCGGCGGAAGAGGAAATCCGCGGCGCGATTGACCTGCACACGATGGAAGGCGGTGTGGCGACGGATGACAGGCTGCGCCTCGTCGGCGCGCTCGACCTGAAAGAGCTGCTCGTCGAAGACGTGATGATCCACCGCAAGAATATCCAGATGCTGAACGCTGATCTCGACCGGCGCCAGCTGGTGATGAAGGCGCTCGCGAGCCCGCATACGCGCCTGCCGCTCTATCGCGGCGAGAAGGAGGAGATCGTCGGGATCCTGCACGCCAAGGACCTCTTGCGCGCTGTGCTTCCTGTCGGCGGCGATCTCGACAAGCTCGACCTGGAGTCCATCCTGCGCAAACCCTGGTTCGTGCCGGAGACGACGCCGGTGAAAGACCAGCTCGACCAGTTCCTCGCCAAGGGCCAGCACTTTGCGCTGGTTGTGGATGAGTATGGCGAGCTGCAGGGTCTGATCACGCTGGAGGACATTCTCGAAGAGATCGTCGGCGCGATCCATGACGAGCATGACGTGCAGGTGCAGGGCGTTCGTCCGCAGCCGGACGGATCGGTGAACGTTGATGGCTGGGTGCCGATCCGCGACCTTAACCGCGCGACCGGCTGGGACCTTCCAGATGAGGAGGCAGTCACGGTGGCGGGCCTCGTCATTCACGAGGCGCAGACGATCCCGGAGCCGGCGCAGAGTTTCGTCTTTCACGGTTACCGGTTCAACATCCTGCGCCGCCACCGCAACCAGGTGACGGGGCTGAACGTGTCGAAGGTCGACAGCTGAGGCGTCAGTTGGCCGGCGCGCTGGCTTTCAGGGCGAGGGCGTGCAGGCCTGTGTCGAACTCCTTCTGCAGCACCATCATCACGGCGCGCTGGACCTGAACCCGGGACAGACCGGCAAACGCCTCCGCGATGATTTCGACCGAGTAATGCGTTTCCCCGCCGGGTGCAGCGCCGGCATGGCCTTCATGTTTCGCGCTATCGTCGGTGATCTTCAGCGCGGCGGGTTGGAAAGCCTCCGTCAGCGCCTCTTCGATCCGGGCCTTCCTGTCACTTGGTTGTGGCATCTTTAATCGGCGCTCCCTATTATGTTGGCCCATGTCTGACAGCGATCCCTTCCGCTACCGCGTCAAGTTCAAGGATATACGCGTGAAGCCGCCCGCGGACGAGGCGTCGCGTGCGCGCGCCAAGCAGACACGGTGTTGTGATGAGCCGGGCTGCGACCTTGAAGGCGCCTATCCCGCGCCGCGGCAGAACGGAAAGGGGCGGCATTTCTTCTGCGAGACGCATGTCTCCGAATACAACCGGCGCTTCAATTTCTTCGAAGGCATGAGCGAGGCCGAAGCGGCAGCCTTCGTGCGGGCAGAACAGTTTGGCCACAAGCGGACCTGGAAGTTCGGCTCCGGCCCGATGCGGGGCACGCGCAGCGCCGAGGCACATGATCCGCGCCGCTGGGCGGGCCGTGCCTTTTTCGACATGGACGATACCCCGGCCGCCGAAACGCGTGCGCATGCCCATCGCTCGAGCCTGCAGCTGCGGGCGCTGCGGGAGCTGGACCTAGAGGCGGATGCGACGCCGCAGGAAGTACGCGCACGCTATGCCGAATATGTCCGCCGCTTCCACCCGGACTCGAACAAGGGCGACCGCTCCAGCGAACACAAGCTCGACCGCGTGCTGCGCGCCGGGAAGTTACTTAAAGCCTCGGGGCTGATGCACGGCTAGAATTGCCGGACCGGCTCTAAATGGAGACATGACATGGCTGAAGCGCGGATGTTTGCGCCCCTGTTTATTGCAATGGCCGCCCTGGCGGCGCTCCCGGCCTGTACGCTCGGAGGGCATACCGAGACGGCGAGGGAGTTTGCGCCGCCGGTGATGGCGGGCGAGCGGATTGCGCGCGATGTCTGTTCGGGGTGCCATGCGGTAGGCCGGACCGGCGCGAGCCCACATCCGGATGCGAGGCCGTTCCGGACCCTGTCGAAGCTCTATCCGGTTTCCAGCCTGGAAGAGGCACTGGCAGAGGGCATCATGGTCGGCCATCCGGACATGCCGCCTTTCCAGTTTGATCCGGACGAAGTCAGCGAACTTCTGGACTATATCCAGTCGATTCAGGACCCCATTTGAGCCAGCCGCCCGTGCCGCATGGACAGGGGGCCCTTTCCTGTGGTGAAAGGCGGCCAGAAGACGGGATTCGCGGGCCTTCCGGGCTCCGGCAAAAGGGCTGACAGGCATGAGCAAGGGTTTGGTCACGATATTCGGCGGCTCGGGCTTTATCGGGCGCTATGCGGCCCGCACGCTCGTGGAAAAGGGCTGGCGCGTGCGCGTCGCCTGCCGGCGTGTCGGTCCCGCGATTGATGTGCGCCTCGCCGGGCCTCCGGGCTGGGTCGATATCGTGCAGGCGAACGTCAAGGACCGTGCGTCCATCGACCGGGCGCTGGAAGGCGCCGATGCGGTCGTCAACCTTGTCGGCATCCTGTTCGAACAGGGCAAGCAGACCTTCCGGGGCGAGCAGGCAGACGGCGCGGCAAATGTCGCCGAAGCGGCCGCCGCGAAAGGCATCACGCGGTTCGTGCAGGTTTCCTCGATTGGCGCGGACGCCAATTCCAAGTCGCCCTACGCGCAAACGAAGGCCGCGGCCGAAGAAGCTGTGCGCGAAGCGGTGCCGACAGCAACAATCCTGCGCCCGTCCATCGTGTTCGGACCGGAGGATGGATTCTTCAACCGCTTCGCCGGGCTTGCCCGCGCGGCGCCCTTCCTGCCGGCCATCGGCGGCGGCAAGACGAAATTCCAGCCGGTCTACGCCGGCGATGTGGCCGATGCGATTGCGGCGGCGGTGACTTCGCCTGCAGCGGACGGCAAGACGTATGAACTCGGCGGGCCGCGCGTCTACACGTTCAACGAGATCTACGACATCATCCTGAACACGATTGACCTGAAGCGCTTCAAGGTGCCGGTGCCGCTGTTTGTGGTGCGCCCGTTTGCCTATCTGACCGGCGCGGTGTGGCGCTATGTGCCGCCGTTCTGCTGGGGCTTCCTCGGCAATCCGCCGATGACGGGCTCGCAGGTCGAGATGCTGAAGGACGACAATATCGTTGCCGAAGGCGCGCTGACGCTGAAAGACCTTGGCGTCACCGAGCTGGAATCGGTCGAGGCGATTGTCCCGGGCTATCTCTGGCGGTTCCGCAATTACGGCGAATTCCACCAGCCGCGCGAAGCCTGATCCCTACATCATCGGGATCGGCATCATCGTCAGCAGCGCGATGCCGAGCAGGATGCGGTAGCCCACGAAGGGCAGGAAGCTCATCCGGCGCACCAGCGCCATCAGGATATAGATCGCGACAAGGCCGGACAGGAACGAGCCGGCGCCGATCAGGATCGCCTCCAGCGCCGTGACGGTGACAGCGCCAACCTCGCCGCCGAAATAGAACTCGTAGATCGCGTAGAGCCCGACCGCGCTCAGCACCGGCGCACCGACCAGCATGCCGAACTTTGCCGCTTCCGGACGCGTGTAGCCGAGCGCGCGGGCGGTGGTCATCGTGATGCCGGAGCGAGAGGTGCCCGGGAAGATTGCGGCGATGACCTGCACCGCGCCGATCAGCACGGCATGCCAGGCGGGCATCGTGTCGATGGTGCGCTCGCGCTTGCCATAGATGTCAGCGATGCCGAGCAGGATGCCGAAGCCGATCAGCGGATAGGCGATGCCTTGCACCGAGCGGACGGCCTCATTGAAGGAGTCCGGCAGGAAGAGGCGGGCGATGGCGAGGCCGAGGATGGTGAGCGGCAGGGATGCAATCAGGTTCATCGCAAGACGCTCGCCGGGGCTGAGCGGACGTTTCTGGCCGAGCGCGCCGGGAAGGGCGAACACGCCGAAAATGGCCTCGGAGATTTCCTTGCGGAAATAGATCAGCATCGAGGCGACCGTGCCGAAATTGGCGATGGCATTGATCAGCAGTTCGTCGCGGCCTTCGTAACCGAAGTAACTCGCCGCCAGCAGGACGTGCGCCGAGGAGGAGACCGGCAGCCATTCCGTGATGCCCTGGACGATGGAGATTATGAGAATCTGTAGGAGAGACATGGGCCCCGGCGGCGTTGCTGGCGTTCGATCCGGCTGACCTAGCGCAGAAAGGTAAAACTTTGAATCGTCGCTCTGCCGGGGAGCTGAACTTTCAGGTGGAGATGAAGGAAAAAGCCATCTCAAGCGGGAAATTTAAAAGTATCAATATGATATTGTTATCATGAATGGCGGAATACTTGGCACGAACGCGGCGCGGAAAACTCCCTAATTTGTATCATATTGATACTTTAAATTACCAATGCCGCTTGTGAGGGTAAATCCGAGGCCGTATGAGCGAGGCTCGCGCGAGACGGCCGGGCCGGACCTCGCCGTCCAGGAGGCGCCACATGGCCGAGAAGATGCTGCAGTTCACGAAAGTCTCGCGGGCGATGCCGGCGAAACGTCCGGCAACCGACCGGGCGGCGGACTTCGATGAGATCTATGCGGACTTCTCTCCGGCCGCCGCGAAGGCGCAGGCAAGCCGCTGTTCGCAGTGCGGCGTGCCTTTCTGCCAGCAGGGCTGCCCGCTGACCAACAATATTCCCGACTGGCTGAAGCTCGCCGCCGAAGGCCGGATGGAAGAGGCCTGGCGCGTCTCCTCGGCCACCAACAACATGCCGGAAATCTGTGGCCGCATTTGCCCGCAGGACCGGCTGTGCGAGGGCATCTGCACGATCGAACAGTCCGGCCACGGTACCGTGACCATCGGCTCGATCGAGAAACACATCACCGACACGGCCTGGGCCGAGGGATGGATCCAGCCGATCAAGCCGCCGCGTGAGCGCGGCCAGTCGGCCGGCATCATCGGCGCCGGTCCGGGCGGTCTCGCCGCCGCCGAGCAGCTGCGCCGCAAGGGCTATCAGGTGACGGCGTACGACGCCTATGATCGCGGCGGCGGATTGCTCGTTTATGGCATTCCGGGTTTCAAGCTGGAAAAGGATGTGGTCGAGCGGCGCATCCGGCACCTGGAAGCCTCCGGCATCACGTTCCGGTTCAACACGCGCGTCGGCAAGGATATTTCGCTGGGCGACCTGCGCGGCAGGCATGACACTTTATTGATCGCAACCGGCGTGTATGCGGCCAAGGATCTGAAATGCCCGGGCATCGGGTCGGACGGCGTCTATGCCGCGCTCGATTACCTGACAGCCTCAAACCGCAAGAGCTTTGGCGATGCGGTGGCGGAGTTCGATTCCGGCGCGCTGAATGCCGAAGGCAAGCGCGTCGTCGTGATCGGCGGCGGCGATACGGCTATGGACTGCGTGCGCACAGCTATCCGTCAGGGCGCGAAAACCGTCACCTGCCTCTATCGCCGCGACCGTGCCAACATGCCGGGATCGCAGCGCGAAGTGCAGAACGCGGAAGAGGAGGGGGTCGTGTTCGAATGGCTCGCCAATCCGGAAGCTGTGCTCGACACCAAGGGCGGCAAGGTGAAAGCCGTGCGCGCCAGCCGGATGAAACTCGGCGAGCCCGATGCTTCCGGTCGGCAGGCGCCGGTAAAGACCGGCGAGACGTTTGATGTGAAGGCCGACATGGTGATCAAGGCACTTGGCTTTGACCCGGAGGACCTGCCGCAGCTGTTCAACGAGCCGGCGCTGACGGTCAATCGCTGGGGCGCGGTGCGCGTCGATTATGCGACGATGCAGACGAGCCTGCCGGGCGTCTATGCGGCGGGCGACATTGTGCGCGGCGCTTCGCTCGTGGTCTGGGCGATCAAGGATGGCCGCGATGCGGCAGAGTCAATGCACAAGGCCATGCGCGCCATGGCAGCAGACAAAGTGGCGGCGGAGTAATCAGATGTCGGACTATGTGAAACAGTACGAAGCCAACCGCCAGAAACTGATCGAGGCGCATGCCTACAATCCCGAGGATGAGAAGGACGCCTGCGGCGTTGGCCTCGTTGTGTCGCTGGACGGCAAACCGAAACGCGAAATCGTGGCGATGGGCATCGCGGCGCTGAAAAATGTCTGGCACCGCGGGGCGGTGGACGCAGATGGCAAGACGGGCGACGGCGCGGGCATCCGCCTCGATGTGCCACAGGAATTCTTCCGCGAGCATGTCAGCCGCACCGGTCACACGCCGACCGATGACCGGATCTGCGTCGGGCAGATCTTCCTTCCGCGAACAGATTTCGCGGCGCAGGAAGCGGGCCGCACGCTGGTTGAGCGCGAGGTGCTGCATTTCGGCTTCTACATCTATGGCTGGCGCCAGCCGCCGGTGGATGTCTCCGTCATCGGCCAGAAGGCGAAAGACACGCGTCCGGCAATCGAGCAGATCATGTTCCGCGATGCGCGCGGGCGCAGCCCG
This sequence comes from Hyphomonas sp., assembly GCA_003486945.1. Classification (GTDB taxonomy): domain Bacteria; phylum Pseudomonadota; class Alphaproteobacteria; order Caulobacterales; family Hyphomonadaceae; genus Hyphomonas. The sequence continues at coordinate 8,988 of DNFL01000369.1, forward strand.
GAAGAGCTGGAGCGCGCACTCTATATCTGCCGCCGCCGTATCGAGCGGCGTGTGCGTGAGGCGGGGATTCCGTCTTTCTATATCTGCTCGCTAAGCCACAAATCGCTGATCTACAAAGGCATGTTCCTCGCGCAGGATATCGACAATTTCTATCTCGACCTGCGCGATGAGCGTTTCGTCTCGGCCTTCGCGATCTATCACCAGCGCTATTCCACCAACACGTTCCCGCAATGGGCGCTTGCCCAGCCGTTCCGCCAGATCGCGCACAATGGTGAGATCAATACGCTGCGCGGCAACAAGAACTGGATGAAGAGCCATGAAATCCGCATGGTGTCGGAGACCTATGGCGAGCATGTCGATGATGTGAAGCCGGTGATCCCGGATGGAACCTCCGACTCCGGAGCATTGGACGCGGTTTGGGAGCTGCTCTGCAAATCCGGCCGTCCCGCGCCGATGGCGAAGGCGATGCTGATTCCGGAAGCCTGGTCGAAGCGCGAATCGGTGATGCCGACGGCGCACCGTGCGCTCTATGACTATTGCAATTCCGTGATGGAGCCCTGGGACGGTCCGGCCGGCATTGCCGCATATGATGGGCGCTGGGCGGTGGCAGGGCTTGACCGGAACGGACTTCGCCCGCTGCGCTATGCCCTGACGGCGGACGGCATTCTTGCGGTCGGTTCAGAGACGGGCATGTGCCCGCTCGGCAGTCACGAGATCACGAAGCGCGGCTCGATCCCCGCCGGCGGCATGATCGCGGCGGACCTGCAGACCGGCAAATTCTACGACCACAAGGAAATTGTCGACTTCCTTGCGGCGCAGGCGCCGTATGAAGAATGGCTGCAGGCCGTGGTCGAGCTGGAGCCGGAAATCGGGCCGGGGCCGGAGCCGGTTCTGTTCAACCGCGAGGAGCTGCTGCGTCGCAAGACAGCGGCGGGCTTCACGCTGGAAACCCTGGAACTGATCCTCGCGCCAATGGCGGAAGGCGGCAAGGAAGCCATCGGATCGATGGGCGATGATACGGCGCCTGCCGTCCTGTCGTCCGCCTACCGCCCGATGAGCCATTTCTTCCGGCAGAATTTCAGCCAGGTGACAAACCCGCCCATCGACCCGCTGCGCGAAGGCCGGGTGATGAGCCTGCGCACGCGGTTCAAGAACCTCGGCAACGTTCTGGACACGGATAAATCCCAGCAGGAAGTGTTCGTGCTGGAAAGCCCTGTCCTGACAACCGGCATGTATGAGCGCCTGCATGCGCGCCTCGGTCTCGGAACTGAAACCATCGACTGCACCTTCGCCGCAGATGAGGTGACCGCCGAAGGCGCGGCGCTGAAAGAAGCGCTCGGGCGTATCCGGCGCGAAGCCGAAGAGGCCGTTCGCGCGGGCCGCGAACATATCATCCTGACAGACGAGCATCAGTCCGCGAGCCGGATTGCCGTGCCGATGATCCTTGCAACCGGCGCGGTGCATTCGCACCTCGTCGCGCAGGGATTGCGGACATTCTGTTCCATCACGGTACGTTCGGCAGAATGTCTGGACACGCACTATTTCGCCGTGCTGGTCGGTGTCGGCGCAACCTGCGTCAACGCTTACCTTGCGCAGGATGCGATTGCCGACCGGCATGCGCGCGGGCTACTGGGCGACCTGTCGCTTGGTGATGCGGTGAAGAATTTCAAAGATGCCATCGAGGCGGGCCTTCTCAAGATCATTTCGAAGATGGGCATCTCGGTGATCTCATCCTATCGGGGCGGGTACAATTTCGAAGCGCTGGGTCTCTCCCGCGCGCTCGTCGCGGATTATTTCCCGGGCATGTCGAGCCGCATTTCGGGGCTGGGCTTGGCCGGCCTCGAAGAGAACGCGCTGGTGCGCCACCAGAAGGCGTTTGACGAAGATGTCATTTCACTTCCCGTTGGCGGCTTCTACCGGCTGCGCGCATCGGACGAGCTTCACGCGCTGGACGGCACGCTGATCCATACGCTGCAGGCCGCCTGCAATCGCGGCGACTACAGCATTTACAAGAAATATGTGGAGGCGGTGCACGCCCGCGATCCGATCCAGCTGCGGGACCTTCTCGACTTCAAGAAAGCCGGCGCGCCTGTGCCGATCTCTCAAGTCCAGTCGATCAACGAAATCCGCAAGCGTTTCGTCACGCCCGGCATGTCGCTCGGCGCGCTGTCTCCGGAAGCGCACGGCACGCTGAACGTCGCAATGAACCGGATCGGTGCAAAGTCCGTGTCCGGAGAAGGCGGCGAAGACCGTGCGCGCTACCGGCCGCTGCCGAACGGCGACAACATGAACTCGGCGGTGAAGCAGATCGCTTCCGGCCGGTTCGGCGTAACGGCGGAATATCTCAACGAATGCCGCGAGATCGAGATCAAGGTGGCGCAGGGCGCAAAGCCCGGGGAAGGCGGACAGCTGCCGGGCTTCAAAGTGACGGAGCTGATCGCGAAGCTGCGCCATGCAACACCCGGCGTGACGCTGATCTCGCCGCCGCCGCACCATGACATCTATTCGATCGAAGACCTTGCCCAGCTGATCTATGACCTGAAGCAGATCAACCCGGATTGCCGGGTCTGCGTAAAGCTCGTCGCCCAGTCCGGCGTTGGGACGGTTGCGGCCGGTGTGGCGAAGGCGAAGGCGGATATCATCCTGATCGCCGGCGGCGTCGGCGGCACGGGCGCAAGCCCACAGACCTCGATCAAGTATGCAGGCCTGCCCTGGGAGATTGGCCTCACCGAAGCGCATCAGGTGCTGTCGCTCAACAACCTGCGCGACAAGATCACTCTGCGTACGGATGGTGGGCTGCGCACGGGTCGCGACATTGTCATTGCGGCGATGCTGGGCGCGGAAGAGTATGGCATCGGCACCGCCTCGCTTGTGGCAATGGGGTGCATCATGGTGCGCCAATGCCATTCGAATACCTGTCCGGTCGGCGTCTGCACGCAGGATGAAGCGCTGCGCGCGCACTTCACCGGTTCGCCGGAGAAGGTGGTCAACCTGATGAGCTTCATCGCCGAGGATGTGCGCGAGATTCTCGCCTCGCTCGGCCTGACATCGCTCGACGAAGCCATCGGGCGTACGGACCTGCTGAAGCAGGTGAGCCGCGGCGCGACACATCTCGATGACCTCGATCTCAACCCGCTTCTCGTGCAGGTCGATACGGACAGCCCGGTTGTCTACAAGCCGAACCGGCGCGAGCCTGTGCCGGATACGCTTGACGCGCAGATCCTGCGCGATGCCGAGCCCTTCTTCGAGCGCGGCGAGAAGATGCAGCTGGAGTACGGCGTGCAGAACACGATGCGGGCGATCGGCGCGCGGGCAAGCTCGCGCATCACCCGCAAGTTCGGCATGCATTCGCTGCCCGAAGGCCGGCTGCACATCCGGCTCGAAGGCTCCGCCGGTCAGTCGCTCGGCGCGTTCAGCGTCCAGGGCCTGCTGCTGGAGGTGCTGGGTGATGCGAACGATTATGTCGGCAAGGGCCTGTCGGGCGGCACCATCATCGTGCGCCCGCCGATGGACAGCCCGCTGGTCGCCGCCGACAACACGATCATCGGC
>DNFL01000369.1:12816-15093 GCA_003486945.1 Hyphomonas sp.
GCTGTTCGCGGCGGGCACGGCGGGCGTGCGCTTTGCGGTGCGCAATTCGGGGGCGAAGGCAGTGGTCGAAGGCTGCGGCGCGAATGGCTGCGAGTACATGACCAATGGCCGCGCCATGATCCTCGGCCCGGTCGGTGACAATTTCGGCGCGGGCATGACGGGCGGCGCTGCCTATGTCTGGGATCCGGCAAACCGGTTCGAGCATTATGTGAACCCGGAATCGATCGACTGGTATCCGCTCAGCGACATGCCGGAGGAACATGTCGGCGAAGCGAAGGCGATGCTCGAGGAACATGCGCGGCGCACCGGCTCTGTGCGGGCGAAAGACCTGATCGAGAACTGGGACGCAGCCCTCGGCCAGATGCTGATGATCGTGCCGAAGGAAGTCGCGAGCCTTCTACTGGCGCGCAAATCCCCGGCAAAGAAGAAACAGGCGGAGCGGGCGTAAAGCCCGCTCCCGTTTAGTGTTCAGGCCGCTGGCGGTTTCTTCCGGCGGATGCGCGGCCAGATCAGGCGCAGCCAGATCCAGAGCAGGGCGCCGATGAGTAAGAGCCAGGGCAAGCCGACCGCGAAGGCGGTGACCACAGCGGCGATGGCGCTCGCGAGATTGTAGAAGAAACTGCCGAAAGCGTCGCCCAGCGGCGACAGGGCGCCCTGAGAAACCGGATTGCGCTTCGTCTCATAATTGATCGACAGCTGGCTCATGTCGACGCGCTGGCGAAGGGCCGCGAGGGTTGATTTCAGCGAGTCGATCTCGCCATTGACGCGGGCGAGTTCCCGCTCGGTTTCCAGAACGTCCTTCAGTTCGCCCGGGCGGCTTGCAAGCAATTGCTCCAGCCTGCCGCGCAGTGTTTCCAGGGCCTTCAGACGTGCATCCGTGTCGACAATCGAAACCGTCAGGTCCTCTGCGGTGGTCTGGCGGCTGGTCACTTCGCCCCGCGCGGCGGCGGCTTCAGCTTCGATGCCGGACAGCAGTTTCTCGATCCATGCCGGGCTGGCGCGCAGGTTGAGAGCGCCGGAAGCTTCGTCCTCGGAATAGGAATTGAGGTAGGAGTTGGTGACGATGCAGACCGAGGGACCGGCTGCATTGCAGGCGTTCACATGCCCCTGCAGCGTCGGCTCGATGGCTTTTACGGGCAGGCGCATGCCGACCGAGTGCGCATAGGCGATGTACTGCGCCGCCGAAGGCGCTTCGCCGCTCGAGCCCCCCGAGCCCTCAGCGGCCTCCATCATGTAGGAGGCGTCCGCCATCTTCATGGCTTCGACCGGCGCCGCCATCGGACGGCTTTCATAGCTGCCGCGCTCGGAGCCGCATCCTGCGAGCAAAAGCGCCGCAGCTGCGGCGGTAAGCGAAATTCCGAATTTCATGGCGGTGTCCTCCCCGGATCGGTGCACTTCGCCATCATCGCCGTGAAAATGGCAAGAGGGTGCCCGATTCCGGGTAAACTGGCGCCGTTTAAGGACGATAGGTGACGCGTGTCTCGCCGGGCTCGATGGCGCGCTGGGCATGGTGGACGAAATCGACCAGCATGGGCCGCGTCTCGCGCGGGTCGATGATTTCCTCGGCGAGGAAGCTTTCGGCCGTCCGGAAAGGGGACCGGATCGCCTCGAACTTGCGATAGAGCGCAGCTTTCAACTCTTCAGGATTTTCGGCTTCGGAAAGCTCCTTGCGGAACGCCGCCTCGATGCCGCCCGCCATCGGCAGGCTGCCCCAATCACCGCTGGGCCAGCAATACCGCCATTTGGTCTTCGACTGGTTCATCATCGCGGAACCGGCAAGACCGTAGGCCTTGCGGATGACGACGGAGCAGACCGGCACGCTGGTCTGGTAGACGGCGGTCATCGCGCGCACGCCGGCGCGGGTGACGCCGGCGGTTTCGGCTTTGACACCAACCGCAAAGCCGGGGCAGTCAACGAAATGAATGACAGGCAGGTGGAACGTGGAGCAGAGGTCCATATGCCGCGTAACCTTGTCGCAGACATCTGCCGTCCAGGCACCGTCCAGGAAAAACGGGTCGCCGGCCATGATGCCGACGGCATAGCCATCAATCCGGGCAAGTCCGGTGACGATGCCGCGGCCCCAGTCATGGCCGATCTCGAAAAAGCTGCCGCGGTCAACTGCTGCATTGATGATCTTGCGCGGCTTGTAAGGTGTGCGGCCATCTTTCGGGACGAGCGAGATCAGGCTTTCTTCTCGGCGTTTCGGATCGTCCGTGGGCTGAATTCGTTCCGGCAGGTGGTGCACGGACGGGGGCAGGTAGGAGAGGAAACGCCGGG
>DNFL01000386.1 GCA_003486945.1 Hyphomonas sp.
CCTCGCCCCCGCCCCCCCGCCGCCCCACCGCCGCCACAATCCGCTGAACGATGCGCAGCAGGTGATCATTGTCCGCAAAGCGCACCGGCGCGATCTGCAGCTTGCCGCCCCGCTCGATGTAAACCTGGTTGCACCCGTTGATCAGGATGTCCGCAATGGAATCGTCCTTGAGCAGCGGTTCGATGGGGCCAAGGCCCGTCATCTCGTCCATCACCGCATCGGCAAAGGATGCCTCCTCCGCGGCCGACAGGGCCATCTCTTCCTTCCGGATGATCTCGCCGATGATGCCGCGCACACGCCGGCGCATCGTCTCGTCATCCATCTTGTCGAGCGCCGAAAGATCCAGCTCATCGATCAGTTTGGCGTGGATGCGCAATTTCGCGTCCAGCAGGTCAAAGCCCGAAGACGGCTCCGGCTTGCCGCGTGTTACAGGCGGCGGCGCCGCCACCTCCGGCGCCGCCACCTCCAGCGCTTCCTTCTTTACAGCGGGGGAGAAACCAAACCGGCTCATCTGCGGGCCTTCTTCACTTTTTTCTGCGGCGCCGGGGCCACCATCAGGCCCTCCGGCGCAAATTGGCGGACCATCTGGTCCACATCGCTCACCAGCGGGCTCTTCGGTTTAACATCCGCAATCGGCCGGCCAAGGTTCACTGCTGTGCGTGCCGCGTCCCAATCCGAGGTGATGGTGATGTCGATCTTGCGTTCAATCGCCTGCTCCGCTTTCTCCACCGGAAAACCGGCGCGGAACTGCTGTTTCTTGAACATCCGGTTCAGCACCAGATGCGACTTGTTCGCCTCACCGCGAAGCACATCGATATCCCGGCACATATCCGCCGCCGCATGCAGGCTCGGCACCGTCAGCTCACTGACGATGATCACCTGATCTACAGCTGCCAGCACCGGCTTCGTCCACGGCATCATGTGCCGCGGCATGTCGAGGATCACGAACGGAAACGCCGCGCAGGCCACATCCAGCAGACGCAGCACCGCCGCCTCATTCGCCAGCGCGTCCGCTTCCGGATTGCGCGGCGCCGCGATGATCGATACCCCGTCTTCATGCTGCCAGCACCAGGCCGCCAGCAGGCGCGCATCCAGCCGTTCCGGCGCATTCGACAGCGCCGCAAGATCGAGCTTCGGCACCGCCTCGAGGAAGGAGGCCGTCATGCCGTCAGCAAGGTTCAGATCGACAAGGCACACCTTGCCCGGACCAACCACACGGGCGAGCGCAAACGCACTCTCGATTGCAAGCGTCGAGACACCTGCCCCGCCCACTGCGCCGCGGAACGCCCAGCACACTGAGCTGCCCGGCTCATCCTTTTCCGCCGGCCTTTGCTCCGACAGGCGCTCAGCCGCCTCGGCGATGTCGCCCACCGACGCCGACATCGGCAGCACGTCCCATGCGTCCAGTTTCGACAAGGCACGCACCATATGCGCAGGCAACTGGTCCGACAGAACGATCACCGCCGTTGACGGGCGCTCGACTGCCAGCATCAGCAGCAGCTGGTCCCAGCCTGCCGCGCCCTGTTCAATCAGGATCAAACCGCCGCCATGGCGCAGCACCGCATCCGGCGGGGCCATCTGCGACAGGTCATGAAACGCGGCGCAAACCGGCTTCAGCACATCCACGCGGACCGGTCCGGCCAGCGCTGCCAGCGCCGGTACCGTGCCTGGTTCCGGCGCTGCAGCCGGTATTTCAGCCCTCTGGGCAAGCGCACTCATTACTCGGCGCCTCCGGTTCCACTGCTCGCCAGCTGTTTCGTCTGGCCCTCATTCAGCGCCTTCACGGCCGCCACGGCGCGCACGCCGGAAGCCGCTTCCACCGCTTTCGAGTTCGGAAGGTTCACATCCCGCACCGCCTGCGCTTCAATATTCGCGCGCGTCGCATCGCCCAGCAGGCTTGCATTCTCGCTGTTCACCGTCTCGCATGCCGAAACAAGGCCAAGCGAAACGATTGCGGAAAAAATCAGTACACGTTTCATGGTCATCAGTTCCCCGAAATCTGCATCGGATCTGCTACCGACTTGCCGAGCAGGAAGAATTCCGTATCTGTCGGCGCCGCAAAGGCATTCAGCGGCGAGGCAAGGCGGTCTCCGTGTGACACCGGCTGCACAAGGCGCGGGATCACGATGATCACCAGTTCGCTTTCGTTGCGCTGATAGCGCTTGGATGAGAACAGCGACCCGAGGATCGGTACACTGCCGAGCCAGGGTGTCTGGCGCACATCGTTGGAGTAATTGTTCTGCAATAGGCCCGCGACCGCGAATGCCTGCCCGTCATGCAGCTCCACCGTCGTATCCGCACGCCGCACAGAGATGCCAGGGATCTCGATATTCGCAGCCCGGATGCCATTGGCCCGGTCCAGCGCCGAAACTTCCGGCCGCACGCGCAGGTTCACCAGCCCGTCACCCAGAACTGTCGGCGTGAAATCGAGGCTCACACCAAACTTCTTGAACTCGATGGAAATCTCGTTGTCACGGCTCGCCACCGGTATCGGAAACTCACCGCCGGCCAGGAAGCTCGCCGTATCGCCCGACAGCGCCACAAGGTTCGGTTCTGCCAGCGTACGGATCACGCCCTTCTGTTCCAGCGCGCGGATCTGCACATCGATATTCTCGCCGCCGACATTCGTGAAAAGCGCCACGGTCTTCTCGGCAAGGCCGGAAACCGTCCCGCTTTCTGTTAGCGTGCGGAAATCATTCGCGTCCACCGAATTGCCGAAGCCGATCTCTCGGATCGCGCTGCGGCTCGCTTCCAAGAACCGCACTTCCAGCATCACCTGCTGGCTTTGCCCGACGGTCAGCCCGTTGGCCACCCCTCCCGGCACATGCCGCTCGGCCAGTTGCAGCGCCATGTCCGCCGCGGCCGCCGTCGTCACCCGGCCATCCAGGAACACGCCGTCATGCACGGGATAAACTTCAATCGGCTCACCCGGCAACAGACGCTTCAGATCGCCGCGCAGCTCCTCGAGGCCGAGCTTCACCTCAACCTCGATCAGTTCGGAAATCCCGCCGGCCGCGTTGTATACGAGCACCGTCGTCGAGCCGGGCTTCTTTCCACGCAGGAAGAAGGAACGGTTGGATGTCGCCATCGCTTCGGCAATCTCGGGGTCGGCCACCACGATGGTTGCAAAAGCGGAATCCGCTTCAACTACGGCCGACTTGCCTCGGCGCACTTCCAGCCGGTCGGCGCCCGGCGCTGCCGAACGCTGCGTCCAGGCCGCCGCCACCGGCGCCGCCAACAGCGCGGCAAGCGCGCTTACTGCAAGGATACGTGTACTGAGCATCACTGAGCCCCCAACTTCTTCGGTTCGCTACGGTCGACCGGCGCCGAAACCTGTTCGTCCTTGTTGCCGTTGATGACACGCACAGTCGTCGTCACCGGCGCCGTGCGCACAGTCCGCGGCTGCACCACGGGCTTCACCACAACCGGCTTCTCTTCGGTCACGGCCTGCACCATCGCCTCCTCGTCGCGGCTGATCAGGGCCAGGCCAAGCGCCGCACGCTGGCTCGCCGCGCCCAGCGCGAGGGCATCCTCCGGCGTCACTTCCAGCGTCACCGTCTGCGACGGCTTTGCGCCTTCAAGGTTGGGATCAAACGTCTGGTCCACCGCCAGCACTTTCACATGCCGCAGCACCGGCCGCGCCAGGATGTTCGCTGAAACGCGCGCCCCTTCGGCGCGGCCATTGGCGTCTTCAAGGTCCATGAACTCGTTCACGTCCACCCGGTCGCCGGGCAGCACGAAGCCGGAAACGCCGGTATCATTGCGCACGACAATCGACACTGCCCGCATCCCCGGCTTGATCGCCGAAGCCAGCGTCAGCACCGAACCGGTCGTGTCGATCTTCGGCAGCAGCAGCGGCTCGCCCGGCACCATCAGCCCGCGCGAATAGGCTTTCGGTCCCAGATCGGAAATGTTGCGCAACGCGCCTTCCGGCACAGAGGCAAGCGGCCAATCCACTTCCTTGACGAATTCCGGATTGATCACCGCGCCCGGCTCCAACGTCGCCGTCAGCACCAGCACTTTTGTCATCGCCACGGCCGGCGCGGCCTCGGCCTGTACGCTTTTCCCGTCATTCGCCAGGAAAGTTCGCCCGAAGAAAATGGCGCCGGCGCCAAGCAATACCGACACGCCCAAACTGATCAGCGGTGCAGCTTTCATTCTGATAGCCCTCTGCCGGCAGCATTCGGCTGCCTTCAGAGTGCAGTATGAACACGCGGATCATAAGGGCAGTTGAAAACGAGTGGTTAAATCTCGTCCGGGCACGGAAGGCACCGTTAACCAGGTTTTCATCCGGGGTTGCAGCAGTCTTAGCCTCGCCGGGGCGTTTTCCGGCACCGCCAGGCAGACCCCGTTAAGATTTCAGACACCATGGCGCGCCCTATCGCGCTGCAATCACAGGCGCAAATTCAGCCGCGTCGACATTCCCGCCGGTCACCAGCACACCAACGCGCGCGCCCTTCATTTCCCCCGGCATCCGGCTCAGCGCCGCCGCCAGCGCGGCCGCCCCACCTGGCTCCGCCACGATCTTCAGATGCCGGAATGCCGCCCGCATTGCGCCGCGTACCTCCTCATCGCTCACCCGCAGCCCGCCCGCCAGCAACCGCTTTCCGATCGCGAAAGTCAGCTTGCCCGGCTCCGGCGTCAGGATCGCATCGCAGATCGAGCGTGTCCCCGGCGCATTCGCCACAATCGTTCCGCCCTCCAGAGAGAGCGCCCAGTCGTCATGCGCCTCCGGCTCTGCGGCCCATATCTTTGTCTGCGGCGACAGGCGCTCGAAGGCCAGCGCAATCCCGGTGATCAGCCCACCCCCGCCCGCGCAGCAGATCAGGTGATCCAGCGTCTCGCCCATCGCCTCCATCTGCCGTGCAAATTCCAACCCTGCCGTGCCCTGCCCGGCAATGATGTGCTTGTCATCATAGCTCGGCACCACAACCGCGCCGCGTTCGGCCGCAATCCGCATACTGATCGCTTCGCGGCTCTCGGTGTTGCGGTCATACAGCACCACCTCGCCGCCATCAGCGCGCACGCCCTCAACCTTCACCATCGGCGCATCGGACGGCATCACGATCACCGCCGGCATCCCCATCAGCCGCGCCGCCCGCGCCACGCCTTGTGCGTGGTTGCCGGACGAGAACGCGACCACGCCCGCCTTGCGCTCCTTCGGGGTTAACTGCGCCAGCCGGTTCGTCGCTCCGCGCATCTTGAAACTGCCCGTCACCTGCAGGCACTCCGCCTTCAGGAACACACGCGCGCCCGCTGCCGCATCAATCGCGCCGTGGCTCAGCACCGGTGTCTCGCGCACATACCCCAACTGACGCTGCGCGGCAGCCACTACATCATCAAACGTCGGAAGGTCGGAATCGCTCATGGCGCGACTGTTTAGCTATCCCGGCTGCGAACACAAACGAAAAGCCCGCCGGAATAACCGGCGGGCCTCCCCCACAGCCGGCAACCGTTTGTCCCCCAAACGGCCGCCATCTCCGCTGGCTGCGCGTCCTGTAGAACGCACTGCAGCATTCGTGTGGGGAGGTTTATGCAACGCCCGTGCCGGAGCGCCCTCAGAGAGAGCCGGCAACCTTCTTTACCAATGCGCGGGCAAACTCTGCCGTATCCGGATTATCCAGTGCAAAGGTCAGAACGGCATCGAAATAGCCGGTCTTGTTGCCGCAATCGTGCACGCTGCCTTCGAACTCATAGGCATAGAACGCCTGGCTCTCCATCAGCTTCGCCATCGCGTCCGTCAGCTGGATTTCCCCGCCCGCGCCCGCGCCCTGTTTCTCCAGCAAAGCGAAAATCTCCGGCTGCAGGATATACCGCCCGGT
>DNFL01000379.1:0-2091 GCA_003486945.1 Hyphomonas sp.
CAATACCGGATCAACGGCATCGTTCGTAACTTCGACGAATGGAACGAGGCCTTCGACGTGCAGCCGGGGGACGCGCTTTACCTTCCGCCGGAAGAGCGTATCCGTATCTGGTAACGATAGAAAGTCGTTTCAAAACAAGGCCGGACGCCCGTTTGAGGCGTTCGGCCGAAACGGCATCTTAATCTGGCGCGGTTTATGCATCTTCTCGGGCGAGCTGTCTCAACCCTGCTCGCCGGAAGTTCTTAACCATGTCCCTGCTGTCCAGCCTCTTCGGCAAAAAGCCTGCGAAAGTGGCGCTGAAACGACTTGAGAAAGTCGTCAGCGCCGAGCCCGACAGTGCGCGCCCGATCCGGGCGATCACGTACCGCGAGGCCTATGTGGTTTACGAGTCCGGCTACCGCCGCAAGGGCGTCGTGATGGACCATGCCGACAATGGTGTGCGCCTGCGTTTCCCCAGCAATGAGCGCCTGCCTCCGGTCGTTACCCTGAACGCCCGCGCCATCGGCCTTGAAGGCACCGCCGACGTGGTGTGGCAGAATAACAGCGAAGCCGGCCTGCGCCTGCGCAGCTAGGCCCGCCCTGCCACGCCGCCGCGCGGGGTCCCCTTGCCAATTCACGCTGAGGCGCGTTTCCTGAAGCCGGGGGGCTCGCCATGCAAGGGAGACATCCATGGCCATCATGAAATCGGAAGAGATCCTGTCGGAATCCTCGAAATCGTTCGAGGATGCGATCCAGACCGCTGTCAGCCGCTTTTCGAAAACCGTCCGCGGACTTGCCTCGTGTCACGTCAACTCGATGTCGACAACAATCAAGGACGGCAAGATCGACATGTACCGGGTCAACATGCAGATGACCTTCGAAGTCGATGCCGGCAACGGCAAGAAGAAGAAGTAGCCGCGCGGCCTTTGCACCGCTTTGTCATCACATTTCCGGGCGCAGGCGCGAACGGGGATGACGTTTTGCCTGCGCGGGATATATCTTGGGGTTTCAGCCCTCCGGAGCCCGCCATGAAACCCGTCCTGACCGCCCTCATCGCCGCCTGCCTAGCTGCTGCCGCCTGCGGCGCGCCCGCGGCGAGCGAGCAACCCGCTGCCTCATCCCAGGGAGTTCCCATGACCGCCACCCAGTTCACCAGTATCGACGGCAAGCCGATGGACCTGACAGCGCTCGGCGCCAAGGCCGTGCTCGTCGTCAACACGGCGTCGAAGTGCGGGTTCACGCCCCAGTACAAGGGCCTGCAGGCGCTGTACGAGGACAAGAAGGATGAGGGCCTCATCATCGTCGGCGTGCCATCGAACGATTTCATGGGCCAGGAGCCGGGCACCGAGGAAGAGGTGAAAACCTTCTGCGAGATCAATTACGGCGTCACCTTCCCGCTGACCAAGAAATACCATGTTAAAGGCAAGGAAGCGCACCCGTTCTATTCCGCCGCCAAGGCTGCGATTGGCAAGGAGGCCGAGCCGGGCTGGAACTTCCACAAGATCCTGATCAAGGGCGACGGCACGCCGGTGAAGGCCTATGGCTCCAAGGTGAAACCGGAAGACAAGGAACTCGCCGCCGATATCGACGCGATCCTGAAGGGCTGACCTGCGCGTCACCTTGACGAATGGGCACAGGCGGCGCCTAAGTTGCTTTTTTGCACCTGCTAAGAAACTTCAGGAAGGAACGCCCCATGTCTGATAAAGATCCGGTTGTCATCGTCGGTATGGCCCGCACCCCGATGGGGGGCCTGTTGGGTGACCTTGCAGGTTTTTCCGCCAATGAGCTCGGCGCGCTCGCCATCAAGGCAGCCGTCGCGGAAGCGAAGCTGAAGCCCGGCGAGGCCAACGAGGTGATCATGGGCAACTGCCTGCCGGCAGGCCAGGGTCAGGCCCCTGCCCGTCAGGCAGGGATCAAGGCCGGCGAGGACAAGGGCCTCGAGGCGACCACGATCAACAAGATGTGCGGCTCCGGCATGCAGGCGGCCGTGATGGGGCGCAACGCCATCCTCGCGGGGGACGCGGAAATCGTCATCGTCGGCGGCATGGAATCGATGACCAACGCGCCCTATCTGCTCAAGAAGCATCGCGGCGGCGCCCGGATCGGCCACGA
>DNFL01000379.1:2308-2661 GCA_003486945.1 Hyphomonas sp.
ATGACCAACGCGCCGCACCTGCTGAACGTGCGCAAGGGCCACAAGTATGGCACGATGGGCGCCGAGGACCATATGGCGCTCGACGGCCTGACGGATGCCTATGCGAAAGGCCCGATGGGCGTGTTCGCCGACAAGATCGCCGGCGAGTACCAGTTCACGCGCGAGCAGCAGGATGCCTATGCGCTGGAAACGCTGACGCGCGCGCAGAACGCCACGAAGAACGGCAAGTTCAAGCGCGAGATCACGCCGATTACCGTGAAGGGCAAGAAGGGCGACATCGTCATCGACACGGACGAACTGCCGCGTACCGCGATGCCGGAAAAGATCCCAACACTGAAGCCCGCCTTCTCTAA
>DNFL01000270.1 GCA_003486945.1 Hyphomonas sp.
ATTATCTCGCATCTCAGATGCGCGATAATTCTTGAGCATGAGCACAAACTGTGGGATCAACGCGCATCTGAGATGCGAGATAATTCCATGGAACTTCATTTGGTCGGTCAAACGATTGACGCCAAACGCGCGCATCAGCGCGCGCAGGCCGGTGAGTTGATACAGCTCGTGCGCGGGGTTTACGTCGATGACCAAGGGAACATCGAGGCGACGATCCTCGACCATGCAGTCCGTATTGCGCACTATCTCTATCCCAACGCCTTTTTGTCGTCGGCGAGCGCGGTGCTGCTCGCGCCGACGCCCGATGGCCGGCTGTTCATCAGTGGCCGGCGCAACCAGCGTACGCGGCTGCGAACGCTCGAGATCATCCAGAACGAAGCGCCGAAGCATCCATCGACGGCGATCGCCGTCATCGGCGACGAAATGGGAGAACTGCGTATCAATGCCTCCACGCCGCGCCAGCGCTTTCTCGAAGCGTTTCGCCTGCGCAGCGAACATGCGAGCGCTGTCACGACGGAGATGCGCGCGCAGATGGCAGCGCGTCTGGTGGACGAGTACGGCGACCCCCAAGCCGCCGCCGACGCCGTCTGGGTCCTGGCGCGCGAGAATGAATGGTACCGCGAAGGGGAGGGCGCTGAACGCTTCCTGCTGGCCGAGAGAGGAGCTGTGAAGGCGCCGGTCAACAAGGCGGCGCTTGATCTTCTCGTCGCCTGGCACGGCGAGGATCAGGGCCGGCTGACCCACGACGGATTTGAATGGCGCTGGAAGCCGGCGCGCTCGGCGGGACCAGCCGTGGTTCGCGAGACTACGCCGGGTAAGCTGCCGGCTTTCATTGAATCGCTGCTGCCCGAGGGCTGGCTGGCGCAGGTTCTTAAAGAGCGTGATGAACGCGAAGCGCTCCGCCACGGACGACGGTACATGTCCAATATCGCCATCGCCGAGGGCCGACACCAACTGGCGGCGCTGCCCGCGGATATACTCACGACATCACTGGCGGAGTACATCGATGCCGGTCGCTTCACTGGCCTCTACGCCGGTCCAGCGCGGGGCGAGATCGAGGAGACGTTCGAGCAAAACCTGGCACGAATTTTCGCGCGCGCCGAAACCCCCCGCTTGTCGGGCGTCCAGATCAAGGCGCCGATGAGCCTGATGCCTGATGGCACCCTCGTTCCGGCCATCGAGCAGCCGTTCACCCATATCCTCAAACCCGCCGGCACGGCGGGCTTCGAGACGTTGCCGGTCGTCGAGTGGCTTTGTCTGGAGCTTGGCCGCTCGGCCGGGTTCGATGTGCCCGAAGCCGCGCTGCTGGAGATGCCGGGTGGCATGTCGCCCGCGCTGGTGATTGAGCGGTTCGACATTCGTCGTGGACCAACAGATCATCGGCGATTGGCGATGGAAGATTTCTGCTCCATTCTAGACCTTCCCGCGCCTGCCAAATATGACGGGACGATCGAGCGGATGGCTCGCGGGCTGCGACCACTGTCGACAGATCCGGCCCGCGATCTCGATATCCTGTTCCGCCGAGCCGTGTTCGCTTGGCTCATTGCCGATGGCGATATGCACCTCAAGAACCTTGCTCTGCTAAAAGTCGCCGAGGTGGATGCCAAGGCGTTTAGAAGCGTGCGGTTCGCGCCGCTCTACGACGCTGTCACTACGCGTGTCTTCCCGGGTTTGGGGGGGGATCGCATGGCGCTCAAGCTCAACGGAAAGGATGCCCGTCTGACGCGTCAGGATTTCCTAGCGCTGGCGCGGACAATCGGCTTGTCGGCCGAAGGTGCTGAGACAGCGATCGGAGAACTTACAGCGCGCTTGGCCCAAGGGGCGCAAACAATTGCGCTGCCTGAAATTGCCATCGAGGTCGAAGCTGCTCGAACAACGAAGGACAAGGCTATGGGTTCGATTTTAGAGCGCTGCAGGGCGCTGGCAGCCGAAGGCGATTAGTCTGCCAGATGCTACAGCTCAACGCGAAATCAAATATCGCGAGTGCTGGGGCGATGTGCCAAGTCGCTGTCGGCGGCTTCGATAAATTACACAAACGGCTTTTGGCCTGCTATTTGACGCTGATTGATCTCTGACGCCAGTTGCACTTCTGGCGGTGGGCCTTCACTCCAGTGACGCTTTGGTTTTCGCCTCAGCGAGCCGCTCATAAAGCACCTGCATTTCCAGCAGGTTTGCGATCCGAAGCGCTATTTCGACGATGTCGAA
Organism: Hyphomonas sp.; assembly: GCA_003486945.1. Lineage (GTDB taxonomy): Bacteria > Pseudomonadota > Alphaproteobacteria > Caulobacterales > Hyphomonadaceae > Hyphomonas. The sequence continues at coordinate 2,206 of DNFL01000270.1, forward strand.
CGGCTTTCCCACAAAATCCCTGGCACCGAGCGACAATGCGCGGCGGCGTGCATTTACGGTCGTATCAGCAGTCAACACGAGAACAGGCCGGAATTCGTCGGTTTTGCTTTGGCGCCTGAAGGCTTCAAGTAGCTGATACCCATCCGTTCCCGGCATCATGAGATCGAGCAGGACGATGTGCGGATCAAAGCGAATGAACGTATCTAGGGCTTCGGAAGGATCGGTGAGGCAAAGCGTCTGGCGATATCCTTCGCGGTCGAGCAATGTCTTGAGCAACAGGACATTGGCATCTTCATCATCAATGACGAGGATACGACGGCTAAGCAATTCTTCGGTCGAGACGAGGTGTGTCATCCATGTATGTTCCAATAATTTCAGATTGAGGATTTAGCCGGACTGCCGGCTTGATCCACGAGGCAGCGTGAACCAGAAAGCGGCGCCAGTGGCAGAGGAGCGGTTGGTGAATCCTATATCGCCGCCCATGGCTTCGACCAATCGTTTCGAGAGGGCAAGGCCCAGGCCGGTCCCTTCGGTCCCACGAAGTTTGTGGCGGCCAAGGCGGTCGAACGGTGTAAACAGTCTTGATATGCTTGCAGGATCGACACCCGGGCCTTCATCGAGGATTTCGAACTTTATCCACGCCTCTTCGACGCGGAAGCGTACATCCACACGGCGTCCATTTCGCGCATATTTTGCTGCGTTGGATAAAAGGTTTAACAGCACCTGGACTGTTCGGCGCCGGTCTGCCCTGATCGTGAGCGCAGGTGCGGGGCAGTCTACAAACAGCTCAAGGCCTGCTGCCGTTAGCATCGGGGAAGCGAGGTCACTCGCTTCCGAGATGACCTCTTCGAGTGGCACATCCGTCAGCGTGAGGGCAGCGCCGCCTGCTTCGATGCTTGTAATGTCGAGCAATTCGTCGATGAGCGATAGCAGATGACGCCCGGCCTTCAGGATCTGACCCACCGCGCTGCGTTGATCGACGGTCATCGTCGCTTCATCAAGTTCCAGCACTTGGGCAAAGCCCAGGATTGCGCTCATTGGCGTGCGCAGTTCATGACTGGTTCGGGACAGGAACTCGCTCTTGGCGAGGTTTGCCGCGACGGCTTCTTCGCGCGCGATACGCAAGGCGTCTTCCGACCTGCGCCTTTCTGTGATGTCGCGTGTGACTTTTGCAAATCCTCGCAGCGCCCCGGTGTCATCTCGCAGAGCCGTCACCACTACGTTCGCCCAGAACCGCCCGCCATCCTTACGCAGGCGCCAGCCTTCGTCTTCAGCGGTACCTTCATTTGCCGCTCTGGAAAGAATGGTCGCGGGCAGGAAACTACGGGTTTCTTCGGGATAGAAACGCGAGAAATGCTGACCGAGTATTTCCTCCGCTGGCCAGCCTTTTATTCGCTCTGCGCCAGTATTCCAGCTCGTCACGTACCCAGAAGGATCCAGCGCAAAAATTCCGTAATCCCGTACGCCTTCTATGACGAGCCGAAAGCGCTCTTCGCCCTCCCGCAGAGCCTGTTCGCGGGCGCGCAAAAGATCGCTCGCGCGCTCGAGCCTGTTTGCCAGACTGCCAATCTCATCCTGGTCCTGCGGAAAGGCTTCGAGTGCGAGCCCCTGTTCGAGACGCTGAGCATTGCCTTCAAGCCTCTGGACGCGCTTCACGATGCCGGTTGAGAAAAGATAGACGGCAACGAGACTGCCAAGCAAGCCAATCAAACCGCTGACAGCGGTCAGCGCGAGGTAGGATTCCCGGACATCATCGACACGCTGGCGCCGGATCTCGAGCAGATTGCTTTCGAGTTGCTGGATAAGATCGATCTCCCGGCGCAGCTGGTCGAGAACATCCTTGTTCGCTGCGAGAGCGGCTTGGACGACGGCCTGATCTGAGTTCAGCGTTTCGTTTCGCGCGATCACGAGCAAATCCGACAGCCCTTCACGTTTCTGTTCACTGAGCGAGATCACTTGCTCAAAGCGATCACGGACCGTGCGATCCTGTATACTGAGATCCAAACGACCGAGCGTCTTTGGAAGCTCGATTTCTGCCTTTTCGTAAGGATCGAGAAACCGTTCTTGTTTGGTTAGAAGGTATCCGCGCACGCCTCCCGCCGCTTCAGCGAGCAGCGCATGAACCTGATGGGTATCTCTTTGGATCGCGAAAGCCAGCCGGACATCGTCTTCGGCCACTGCTTCAGCGCGGCTCGCGAGAAAGAGCAAAGTCAGCGCCGCGATCAAAATGGCCAGGGGCAGGGCGACAACCACGAGCCCCTTCACTGCGAGCGACTGATTGGTCCAGAAGCGCATTGCAGCCGTTGGTAAGAACATCGCTTTCATTTAACTGGCCTGGTCGTCGACCGGCCCGGCGCGAACCGCCAGCACCGCCGCCTCGGTCCTGTCAGAGACGCCAAGCTTGGAGATGATCCGTTCGACATGGACTTTGACAGTCGCCGGACTGATCGCGAGTTCGCGCCCGATCGATTTGTTTGTCTGTCCTTTGGCGACGAGAGCCAGCACTTCCAATTCTCGGGACGTCAGGCGCGCCAGAAGTGTTTTTTCCGGGATGATATCTGAAGGTCTCTTTAGGGCCCTTGCGAGCAGACCTGAGGGAATAGCGATCTGTCCCGCGAGAACCTGGTCAACAGCAGCGCGTATTTCCTCCAAACTGGAATCCTTCAACACATAACCTGAGGCGCCGGCGGCGAGAGCTGCGCGAACGTATTCTGGCCTGTCGTGCAGCGTTACCATCAGGACACGGATTTGCGGCGAGTTAGCCTTCAACCGCGCTGCAACTTCAA
>DNFL01000103.1 GCA_003486945.1 Hyphomonas sp.
GACATTCAGTCGAAGTTCACAAGATAAGCGAATCAGCGCAAGCGGAAAACCTACTGCGCTAGACAAAACGTCGAAGCATCGTGGAAACGCGTTGTCCAGTGAGCCGCCCGCTTCAGCGGATCGACCTTCGGTCTAGTTCTTGGGAGGTCTCCGCCTTCAGGCGGAGGAGGTTGTCAAAAGTCGTAGCAGATCATTGTGTTAAATCCACAGGAGCTACCACTGAGCACCCACAACCGCCTTCCACTTGCATCGGCTGCGCTTGCTGGAGAAACATCGAAAACCTGTCCGCTTCCATACCCCATTGACTTGATAACGCAAAGATGATGCCATCCAGAATAGACAGGCGCCTGGCCGTAGCATGATCGATTCTGCTGAGCATATACGGTGCCGCCAATTGGCCCACGACTTCCTCCCAGCTGGCTGACCCACTGCCCGGCTGATCTCAAGTAAATGTCGTTAGCGTGAATAGAACCCGCGCTGTTGGTCGGCGCGGCATTGAGTCCGCCTCCTGCGTCACGTGCTATGACCGACCAATCGTTCGACTGCGCCGTCACCGCATGGCTGCCATTGGCCGTCACACGCCCCGAGGCGGTCAGGTTCCCACTGCCGCCGCTGCCGCCGATCACCACTTGCCCGCCCGCCCCCCAGGGCTTCAGGTGCAGATTGCCGGCGGCTTCGATGCTCAACGCCCCCGGACTCACGATGGCCTGTCCGCCCGGGATGTTAATGCCCTGGTTCGCGTTGAGCGCCGCATGCGTGGTCGTCGTGCCATAGAGGTTCGTCACCCCATCGACCCGAGCCGCCCCCGAAATAGTCGCGTTGCCGCCAATTGTCGCAGCCCCCGAGACGGTCGCGTTGCCCGCGACCTGCAGGTGCTGCGGAAGGCTGAAGTTGTTTGATTCGTTGAGGGCTGAATCCCAGCGCAGTCCGCTGCAGACGAACAGGCCGGAGATGGCGGTCACGCGCCGCGTTTCCCCCATGTTTGAGGCATTACAAGCCGGGAGGTTGGAATAGTTCGTGACGTTCGCGCCCCAATAGGTCATCCCCTGGCGCTCCCACAGGCCGGCATTACACACGAGCAGCTCGTTACGACTGCCGCTCGAGAGCTCGCCATTATTGACGCCTGCGCCACAGGTGTTGCCGGCGGCCGCGACATTGAGGTTCGTGATCCGGTTGCCGCCCATGTTGATGTTCGTCTGCATCGTATTGGCCCCCGGATTGCCCGGCACCACGTCGCGAGACAGAAAACCGGGATCAGCGGTGTCGGTCGCGCTCATCCACTGCGCATAGACGGGCGTGCCGATCGCGACCTGGACCGCGCCTGCAGTGACGTTGTCACAGCGCCTGCCGATCGTATTGGTCCGGTTGTTGAAATCAGCCAGCGGTAAGGTCCAGCTGCCGCCCGCGCCGGTGAGCACGGTCCCGGCCGAGGCGAAGCGACCGCCCCCCGAGGCGCCCATCATCGAGGCAAAATGCGCCAAGGTGACGTCGTTCAACGCATCACCCCCTTCGGCCACGACCAGGGTATTGAGCGTTCCCGCTATCGGCTCGAGCACCAGCGCGCACACATCTTGACGAAATGCGTTCGATGACGAAAAGCCAGGAGGCAGATAACCCGCGCCCGATAGGGTCGCTGTTGAAAGCATTACCGGCGTCGTCGCAGTAGCCGCTGCCATAATTGCGGCCCGATTGTCGCGCACATAATACTGGGCCGCCTCGGCGACGGCGCGCATGTGCTCGGCCGCGCCGGCTGTACGGGTATCTTCCGTGTATTGCCCGGACAAAACGACGGTGCCCACCGCCACCGCCGACATGATGCCGAGCGTGGCGATGGACTCGACAAGCGTGATCCCTTTTTGTCCTTTCATGCGCCCTTCCGGCTCGACTCTGTTGAACATTCTTCTTGATTGCTGCGATCAATTGTGAAATGATAGCATTATCGAGCGCTTGATGAAAGTCTTTTAAGCGAGATCAAGCCTGTGAGCTGAATTTGAAATTTTTCCCTCTGGTTTCTTCATCCTATGACCTCACCTACCTCCACGAATCCCAACGAGCCCGTCTCTTCAGCGTGCCGCTGCGTCCTGTGCTCGACCGACGTCCACGCCGTCGAGCGCATGATCGAGGCGCCCGGAATCGGTTTTTTGTGCAAGAGCTGCATCGACACCATGCATGAATTTATTCATGCCCTCCCGCCCGTCAAGAGCGAACTCGAAATCGCCTCTGTGCCGCACCCGCAGCGCTGGACGCCTTCGCGCATCGTTACCGAGCTCGATCGCCACATCATCGGACAGGAGCGCGCCAAGCGCGCCATCGCCGTGGCGGTCTACAACCACCACAAGCGAATCCACCAGAGCGCGGGTCCCACGATCGCAAAGAGCAACATCCTGCTCGTCGGCCCGACCGGATCGGGCAAGACCCTGATCGCCCAATCCGTGGCCAAGCTCCTCGATGTACCGTTCGCCATTGCAGATGCCACCTCTCTTACCGAGGCCGGTTATGTGGGCGAAGACGTCGAAGGGATCTTGCAGCGTCTGTTGATGGCGGCCGACGGCGACGTGAAGCGTGCCGAACACGGCATCATCTTCCTGGATGAAGTCGACAAGATCGCCAAGAAAAATGCCGGCGCCTCGATTACCCGGGACGTCTCGGGCGAGGGGGTGCAACAAGCACTCCTCAAGATCATCGAAGGCACCCAAGCCCGCATCCCGAAGTCCGGCGCCCGCAAGCATCCTGAAGGAGAATCGGAGTTCATGGATACGTCGAACATCCTCTTTATCTGTTCGGGTGCCTTTGTCGGGCTTGCCGAGGAAAAGGCGCGCAAAGAAGACAAGACATCCGGCGGCCTGGGCTTCGTTCGTAACAGTGGGCCGATCAAGGCAGCCATTCCGATGGCCTCGCGCTTTGCGCCGGAAGACTTCCACTGCTTTGGCCTGATCCCCGAATTCGTGGGTCGCCTGCCGGTCGTGGTGGAGCTCGAGAAACTCGATGAGGCGGCCCTGGTGCGCATCCTGACCGAACCGGAAGGCGCCATCACCCGACAGATGGAAAGCCTTTTTGCGCTCGATGATGTAAAACTTGAATTCTCGCCCGAGGCGCTGGTGCATATTGCCCGCGCGGCACGCACGCTCGATACCGGCGCACGCGGCTTGCGCGCGCTGGTGGAGTCGGTGCTGGGCGAGGCGATGTTTCATGCGCCGGACCGCCCTGGCGAAACGATCTGCGTTGATGCGGCATTTCTTAAGAAGCAAGGATGGGCGATTGAGTGCGCCAATACGCCGCTTGCAAAGGCCGCCTGAGCGAGCCGCCTTTGCTTTGCAGAGAAAATCAAGCCCGCGATGCGGGCTTGATTTTCTGGATCACTCGAAACGCTTGAGCGCTGGATCGCTGTTCTCGATCGCAGCCATTCCGCTCATCGCGGGAATGTCGCCTAACCGGAACATGCCTTCGGCGACCTTCACTTCGCCGGACGCGTCCTTGATGATCGTCACGGGCGTGCCCTGAAAACCCCATTCACGCATCAGCGCGTTGTTCGACTCGACCTTGGCGAGATTGCCTTCCGAGATCTTCGGATAGGCCTTCTTCGCCTTCTTGGCATAGTCGTCCTGCAGGCCATCGATGACCTGATCCACCTCGGAAGGCTTCTTGGTGTCACGGGCGTCCAGCAGCACGCCGGCCTTGTCCATCGAGCTCTCGGCCAGGAAGGCCACCGGCACCCAACGGATTTCCATGCCGGCCGCCTGGTAGGGCTGCAATGCCTTCCACGCCAGATGGCAGAATGTGCAGTTGGCGTCCTTGAAGATGTAGGCGATCGATTTCACCTCACCGGCCGGCTTCTCGGCGACCCAATGGGCGCCCTCGACGGCCTTCCAGAGCGCCTGCGTATCGAGCTTGGGCGCGTGCTCTTCATGGAATTTCTCGGTCAGATTGGCGCCCGCGTCATTCAACAGGGCGCCGAAGATCGCATGCTTGCCGTCCTGGGTGGTGTAGGCCACGACGTGCTTGCCCTTGTTCTGTGACAGCACCCAGCCCTTCAAGCCGGCCTCGGCCTCGAAATGCTTGACCACGGTCAGGCCCGAATCGAGCGCGGGTTTAAGCGACGCCGGCACTTCGTCGGGCTTGACTTCATTCGTGG
>DNFL01000095.1:0-5751 GCA_003486945.1 Hyphomonas sp.
AATCTCGCCTCGATCTCCGCTTTGCGCGGACCGGAGAACACATTGTTGATGTCGAGCTCGCCGGCCGCGATCTTGTTCTCGTAGGCCGCCTCATTTTCGATCTCGAAATAAGCCACCCGGCCGAAACAGGCTTCGGCCGCGCCGAAGCCGGTGGGATTCTTGTCGGCCACAAGCTGATCACCGGAGCGCCAGTAGACCAGCTTGTAAGGTCCGTTGACCTGGATGTTCTCCGGCTGGATCCAGGCTTCGCCGTATTGCTCCACCACATGCGCGGGAACCGGGAAGGTCGTGTAATGCGTCAGCAGGCCCGGCAGGTAGGGCGCCGGATGCTCCAGCGTGATCTCGAACGTCTTCTCGTCGATCGCCCGCGCGCCGAGTTCCTCCGGCGGCAGCTCGCCCTCATTCACCTTCTGCCCGTTTTTCACCAGCCACAGCATCGAGGCATATTGCGAGGCGATCTCCGGCCGCTGCAGACGGCGGAAGGCATACACAAAATCATTCGCCGTCACCGGCACGCCGTCCGACCATTCATAGTCGCCGAGATGGAAGGTCCACACCGTGCCGGTCGCGTCCACTTCCCAGCTTTTCGCCATGCCCGGCACCGGCTCGCCATCGGCATCATCGGTCGTCAGGCCGATCAGCATGTCGCCGATGATGATGTTCTCCCACTGGGCGGAGGATTTGTGCGGGTCCAGCGTCTGCACTTTCGCCGAAATCCCGCGCCGCAGGGTGGGCACATCATCGCCTTTGGCGCCGCCGCCACAGGCAGCAAGCATCAGCGCGGCGAGGCCGGCAGTCGTGGTGGCCAGAAAGGTGCGGCGGGTGAACATCAGCGGAAACTCCTTGTCGCAAGGGATCACGCCGGCAGAACATACCACCCGCGCGCCCGGATATGACGAAATGTCTGGCCCCTTAGCTGCCAGACCCGTGAAAGATTGCAAAGGGTCAACCCGCCGTCCTGAACGGCGAATGAGCGGCGATCACGCCTTTGTGGCCACCAACTCAAACCGAGACCTCGGCGTCGGCGCCGCATCCGGCGAGACCACCACGCCGCGTTCGATCAGGTCGATCATATGTCCCAGCACGCTCATCGCAGCGGCCGGGTGCAGGCGCTTGTCCACTGCGGCATACATCCGCTCCACCATCGCGGGGATCGAAGTCTCGCCGCTGCGCAGTTCTGCCAATATGGCCGCCTCACGGGCCTTCCGGTGGTTGGCGTATTCGGTGATGAAAGTCTCGACGAAGTCCTTTCCGCGCACCGCCTCGCCATGCGTCGGCCACAGCGTCTCAAATCCGCGCAGGCGGATTTTCTCGAGGCTGCGCATATACGCGCCCATGTGTCCGTCCGGCGGCGACACCACCGTGGTCGACCAGCCCATGATATGGTCGCCGGTGAAACACGCATTCTCTTCGGCCAGCGCAAAGCAAAGATGGTTCGCCGTATGGCCCGGCGTCTCGATCGCCTCGAGTTTCCAACCCGGACCAGACGCGACAAACCCGTCTCCGATCTTCACGTCCGGCGTGAACTTCAGATCATCCGGGCTGCCTAGCTCGTCCTTGGCGGTATGGATGCCGACATCGCGCGCATAGGTCTTGCATCCCGCCCAGTCGGCCAGCGGCTGCGCCAGCGGGGAGTGATCGGAATGGCCGTGCGTGACCAGCACGTGCGTTATATTCTCGCCTGCCAGCGCTGCTTTGAGTGCTTCAAAGTGCTCCTCAAGCATCGGGCCCGGGTCAATGACTGCCACTTCGCCCTTGCCGACGATGAAGACACCTGTGCCCATATAGGTGAACGGACCCGGATTGTTTGCAATCACGCGCCGGATCAGCGGCGACACCTGATCGACACGTCCGTACTCGAACTCAATGTCCCGGACAAACGGGATAGCCATGCGCAGAAAATCCTTCAGCCTACGGACGAGCGCAAAGCTTCAGCGTTTCTTCGATGCAAAGGTTTCAGCGAAAGCCCGGGCCATCCGCCGCGTTGCCCGCAGCTTGCCTCCCAGCTTCAGCGCTACCGGCGGACCCATGTCCGTCTTGTTCGCATCGACGATGTAAATACGACCCGTCTCCCGATCGCGTAGGACATCCACCCCACCCCAGTCGAGCCCGATTTCAGCGGCAAAGCGCTCGATCACGCGGATTTCATCCGGCGAGTAGCAATTCTTCGGCTCATCGAGCAGCACTTCGACATTCTCGTTCAGGAAACGCCGTGCCAGGGGGCGGCGCTTGCGGAACACGATGATCGGCGTACCACCCACGAGGCAGCAGCGAAGGTCTTCAACCAGACCGCCCGGAATTTCGTTGTCGATCAGGCGCTGGTACACCTTGCCCGGCACCGCCTCATCCAGCGGGCCTTCGATCACACGGCCATCATGCGCTGCATTCGCCTCGGCCTTTTCCACCATCCGCCCCTTGCAGGTAAGTGGATCGACCGCCAGCGAATAGCCCGCCGCCGTCTCGAACGCGGCCGCCACGCGCGACTTGGAAATGTCCGTACACCCGAAGTTCAGCACACGGGCGCCAGCCTTCACTTTCGGCGGCGCATTGCAGGTTTCGGTCGAGTCGTCGAACTGCATCACGATGTCAGCGGTGGAAACGTCTTCAACCAGCTTAGCGCCGGACACATGCATCACCGACCAGATGAAATACCAGGGCCGCGGCTTGTCGGGAAAGAAGGCCATCGTCGGGCGTTTGTGCCCGGTGATCAGGCGCCAGGTGCGCCATGTCTGAACGAAAAAGTAAAAGCAGAACCAGGTGAAAATCGAGTGCAGCAGGGCGAGGTCAGGAACGATCCGGGCGCCCGTCTTTTTGACGAGAATGACGCCTTCCTCGATCTTGAAGTCAGAAATCCACATACGGCCTGACATGCTGGTCTCTACTCCCGGTTCGCCGCTCTCACCCGAACATCGGGACGGCCGGTTGGCATTGAGGTGCCAGACGCCTCGCACGTCTCGCCTGCCGCTTCAACTCCCGCATTGCGGCGCCAGTGTGACAGCCCCTGCCCTACAGCAGGTCCCGCAGCCCGGAGAGATCATACCCCGCCCCGGCCGCTGCGTCGATAATGTCGTCTGCATTCCCCTGACCGGCATGCACCAGCGCCCAGGCGGTGACCGATCGCGTGCCCGTCCGGCAATAGGCGAGCACCGGCTGCGGCGCTTCGTTCAGGATATGGCTCATCCGCTCGACAATCTCGGGCGTCGGGGCGCCGGAAAACGGCAATGCGGCGAAAGTCAGACCCAGGGATTCGGCTTTCGCGCGAATCGAGCCCATGCGCGGCTGGTCCACACCGCCCTCGCCGTCCGGGCGATTGGCAATCAGCGTCTTGAAGCCGGCCTTTGCCACCGCCTCGATATCCGCTTCGGTCAGCTGGGGCGCCACGGCAAAATCCGGGGTCACGCGGCGGATATCGGCCATTGGCAAACTCTCCCTGAGTGCAGCACGCGCTTGATCGCGGCGGCTTGTCAGATAAGGAATGTAATGCAGCCTGCCAAGCGGGCAGAAAAATCAGTTCCATCAACCCGCTGTGACCAGAGGCTTTTCCGTCCCGTGAAGATGTTTGTACGCGCAATCCGGCGGATCCCCTGGGGCTATACGCTCCGGCGCCTGCTGATCGCGATCCCGACCATGCTGGCCATCATCACGGTCGCCTTCCTGATGATGCGCGCCGCGCCCGGCGGTCCTTTTGATGGTGAACGCAAGCTGCCGGCCGCCATCGAACGCGCCATCGCCGAGAAATACGGCCTCGATAAACCGCTGCATGAACAGTATCTCGACTATGTCGGCTCGGTCATTCAGGGCGATTTCGGGCCCTCCTACAAGACGCTCGGCAAGAGCGTGAACCAGCTGATCGCTGACGGCCTGCCCGTCTCCCTCACCATCGGCGCGCTGACCATGATCCTCTCGATCATCATCGGCACCTTCCTCGGCGTCTTCGCCGGTCTCCGGCAGAACTCCGCGACGGACTACGGCGTCATGGGCATCGCGATGGTCGGCATCTCGGTACCGAGTTTTGTCATCGGCCCGGTGCTGATCCTCGTCTTTGCGCTCGGCGCTGGCTGGTTCGCCGTCGGCGGCCTTGGCACATATCCGAACATCGGCATGAGCTGGCACAACCTCACCCTGCCAGTGCTCACCCTCACCCTCGCGCAGGTCGCCATTATCTCGCGCCTGATGCGCGCCTCGACCATCGAGACCATGCGCGCCAACCATATCCGCACTGCCCGCGCCAAGGGCCTCAGCGAATGGCAGGTCATCACCCGCCACGCCCTGCCCACCGCCCTGCTGCCGCTTGTCTCCTATGCCGGCCCGGCAATGGCGCGCGTGATGACCGGTTCGGTCGTGATCGAGAAAATCTTCGGCCTGCCCGGCCTCGGCTCCTACTTCGTCGACGGCGCATTGAACCGCGACTACACGCTCGTGATGGGCGCAATCATCGTCTATGCGGGCCTCATCATCCTCCTCAACCTTGTCGCCGACATCCTCTACGCGATGCTCGACCCGAAAGTGAAATACGACTGATGTCGAGCCTCGATCCCGTCCTCGACCCCACCGGCCGCGTCAAGGCGGTTACCACCGCCATCCAGGGCGGCCGCTCGCTGTGGGATGATGCCCGCGCGCGTCTCCTGCGCAACAAGGCCGCGGTGGTCTCGATGATCCTCCTGTTGATCATCGTCGCCGTGGCCGTCATCGGCCCTTTCGTCTGGGTGCATGACTATCGCACCATCTCGGACGCGCGCACCATCGCGCCGACCTTCGAGAACCTGCACATCCTCGGCACAGACCTTCAGGGCCGCGACCTCTTCGCCCGCCTTCTGATCGGCCTGCGCATCTCGCTGATGGTCGGCATCGTTGCCACCATCGTCAGCCTGGTCATCGGCGTTACTTGGGGCGCTGTCGCCGGCTATCTCGGCGGACGCATTGACAATTTCATGATGCGCATCGTCGACGTGCTTTACGCCCTGCCCTTCATTTTCTTCGTCATCCTGCTGCTCACCGTCTTTGAACGGAACATCGTGCTGATCTTCGCCGCAATCGGCGCCATCGAATGGCTGACCATGAGCCGCATCGTGCGCGGCCAGACCCTGTCGATCAAGAACAAGGAATTCATCGAGGCCGCCCGCGCTGCCGGCGTCTCGCAGACCGGCATCATCACCCGCCACATCCTGCCGAACGTCATCGGCCCGGTCGCGGTCTATGTCACCCTCACCATCCCGGTCGTTATCCTCGCCGAAAGCTTCCTCTCCTTCCTCGGCCTCGGCGTGAACGAACCGCTCACTTCCCTCGGCGTGCTGATCGCTGACGGCGCCGACATGATGGAAGACAAACCCTGGATGCTGATCGCGCCCGCGGTCACCATGTCTGTCACCCTCCTCTGCCTCAACTTCATCGGCGACGGCCTGCGCGACGCGCTCGACCCCAAGCTGCAGGGCCGCTGAATGGCCGGACCGCTGCTCGCGATCGACCGGCTTTCGGTCGCCTTCGACACGGAGGCCGGCAAGCGCGAGGTGTTGCGCGACGTCACGTTCGACATCGCGCCGGGCGAGGTCGTGGGCGTCGTCGGCGAGAGCGGCTCGGGCAAGTCGGTCACGATGATGTCGCTGCTGGGCCTGCTGCCCAGCCCGCCGGCGATCGTGCATGGCGAATCGGTGCGGTTCGACGGGCTGGATCTGCTGCGCTGCACACCCGAGCAGCTGCGCGCGATCCGGGGCGGACGCATCGGCTTCATCTTCCAGGACCCGATGACCTCGC
>DNFL01000095.1:5970-6328 GCA_003486945.1 Hyphomonas sp.
CAGGACCCGATGACCTCGCTCAATCCGGTGTTCACGGTGGGCTTCCAGATCATGGAGCCGCTGCGCGAACACATGGGCCTGAACGGCGACGCCGCACGCAAGCGGGCGCAGGAACTGCTGGAGATGGTCGGCATCCCGGACGCCGCACGCCGGCTCACCGACTACCCGCACCAGTTCTCGGGCGGCATGCGCCAACGCGTGATGATCGCGATCGCGCTGGCCTGCGACCCCAAGGTGCTGATCGCCGACGAACCGACCACCGCGCTCGACGTCACGATCCAGGCCCAGATCCTCGAGCTGGTACGCGAACTGCGCCAGCGCCTGGGCATGGCCATCATCTGGATCACCCACGACCTGG
>DNFL01000083.1 GCA_003486945.1 Hyphomonas sp.
AACTGGAAGTCTACAAGTCATGACTGTCGAGATACCCGGGATGATGAAAGTCATGACCGTTTTGCTGCCTCCCCCCCCCTCCCCCCCCCCGCCGTCCCAGGCGGTGCCCCAGTACAGCTGTTGTACGAAAACGGCGCACGATTTCCGCAACTGCCTGCGGGATTTCGTGGCCGATCTCGCATCGGGCCGGATGGCGGTCTATGTCTGGCGCGGGGAGGGCGGGCCTGCCGCGGTTGCCCTGCGTCAGGATCCGGGCGGCTGGCGTCTCGCCGAAGCCCGGGCGCGCGACAATATTGAGCTTGCCGATGCGCCGCTGATGGAGATCGTCGCGGCGGTGAAGGCGGCCGGTATCCGCACCGGCGAATCCTGGGGCTGGCTCAACCGCCGGCTCGAGGACCGTGCCCTCGAAGGCCCGCCGCTTCCGGCTCCGCCCGCGGTGCGGGACTGGCGCGCCGCGCTCGGTCTCGGAAACATTTGGGACTAGGCGGTGGGGCAGGGCGCCCCGGGGGTTAACCTCGGGGCGCCTTGCTTTTCAGGCCTCCCGTTCCGGGTTACTCTCCCGGAAGAGAAAATGGAGGAAACAGGCATGGCAGACGGTCAGCAGCCCGGCGCACAGGCAAAGTTCAAAGAAATGCTCGAAGGGTCCAAGGAAGACTGGGACATCATCGCGGAGCATTCGCGCCACTTCAACAAGGGCCTCGCCGCGCGCGTCATCAACCACCTGAAGCTGCTCGATGGCGACTTCGGCGGCTTCCCGGTCGACCGGCTCACCCATTCCCTGCAAACCGCCACCCGTGCCCACCGCGACGGGCGCGATGAGGAATATGTCGTCTGCGCCCTCCTGCACGATATCGGCGACACGCTCGGCAGCTACAACCACCCGGATGTCGCCGCCGCCATCCTCAAGCCCTTCGTGTCAGAGGCCAATCACTGGATGGTCGCCAATCACGGCATGTTCCAGGGGTATTACTTCTTCCACCATCTCGGCCTCGACCGGAACATGCGCGACCAGTTCCGCGGCAATCCGCATTTCGAATACTGCGCCCAGTTCTGCCATCTCTACGACCAGGCAGCGTTTGATCCGGAGTATGAGAGCGAGCCGCTGGACTTCTTCATTCCGATGGTGGAGCGGCTGTTCGAACGGCCGAAAAACTCCATGTATCTCAGGAAACAAGAGGCATAAGTTGAGGCAGGAGGAAAACACCGGATGCTGAAAATCCTCGTCTTCCTCCTCCTCATCGCGGCCGTCATCCTGTTCTTTGCGCTGCGCAGCACCCCCCGGCGCCCGCCGCGAGACTGGCGCCGCGGCGGCGATAATGGCGGCCCCATCCTGCCCACCAGCCAGATCGGCCTCGGCACCGGCGGCAAGAAAACCAACGACACGCCCTCCGGCGATTCCCGCGAAACAGAATCCGCCTCATCCGACGCCGGCGGCGGCGATGGCGGGGGCGGGGATTGAGCGACGGGAGAAATCCCGCGCCCGCGTTCCGAACGGCTCATCCTGAGCGAAGTCGAAGGAGAGCCGGGGCTCGTAGCAGTTTGACTTGGCCATCCTTAGACTTCGCTCAAGGATGAGCGTTGGAGCAGGGTGCGAAGTGAGCGCCAAATCCCAATCGGGAAACTTTCTAGGCTTCCCGCGTCACGTCTCTGAATTCCAACAGATTTCAGTCTTCAGCCGCTTCGCATTCGCCGGCCGATGCCACGCTGATGCCCGCCGAATGCGCGGCGCATGTGTTGCCATAGGTCTTGCCGTCACAGCCGCAGACCGGGGCATATTCATAAGTGCACATCATCGGCGGCGCGGTGCAGGTGCCCGCAGAATCCGCCGTCGTCCGGCACGCGCCGTCTTCATGGATGCAGGCGAGGCCGCTGGCGCACTGGAACGCCGCGATGCCGCCGCACATTTCACCCGCGGCCGCGAGCGGGCGTTCCGTTGCCGGTTGCGCGGTCTCCGCCGGTGCCTCTGCCTTCTGCCAGAAGGCGCATCCGGTCAGAACAAGGAAAGCAGCGGCTAAAAGAAAGGGGCGCATGGCATGTCTCCGGTTCCGGAGAAGCCTGCGCCCCGATCAGAATTTTGGCAAGGCTCAGGCCTTGGCGGTTGCCGCGGCCACCGCTGCGAAGATGTTCTGGCCATGCTCGCCGCCGGCCTTGAAGGCGGGGCGGGTGGTGTTCACGTCGGTGATCTGGTCCCACTTCGCGGCCACGGCCTCTGCCGTCAGCGCGTCGCCCGCGCCGACGAACACGCCGGCGGTTTCAACAATGCGCGCCATCGAGAAAGCACCGGCACCCGCCGACAGGATCATGCCCGTCGGTGCATCTTCCTTCACGAGGTTGATCACGCCCGGCGTCACATATTCCGGCTTCAGTGCGTTCAGCATCTGCTCCGACATGATGTCTTCCGTCATGCGGGTTGCAGCAATCGGACAAACGGCGTTGATCTTGATGTCGTTTTTCGCGCCTTCGATTTTCAACGTGTTCATCATGCCGACCACGCCCAGCTTCGCGGCGCCATAGTTCGCCTGGCCGAAGTTGCCATAGAGGCCGGTGGAGGAGGTGGTCACGACGATACGGCCATAGTTCTGGGCCTTCATGATATCCCAGGCCGCATGCACCGGCAGGAACGAGCCGCGCAGGTGAACGGCGAGAACGAGGTCGATGTCCTCGGTCGTCATTTTCGAGAAGGAGCGATCCCGCAGGATGCCGGCATTCGCGATGATGATGTCGATCCGGCCCCATTTGGCCATCGTGTCATCGATCATGCGCTTCACGCCGTCGACATCCGAAACCGACGAGCCGTTTGCGATCGCTTCGCCGCCAAGCGCTTCGATTTCAGCGACCACGGCCTTCGCCGCGTCCGAACCGCCGCCCGAACCATCGCGCGAACCGCCGAGGTCATTGACCACAACTTTCGCGCCGCGGCGGGCAAGCTCCAGCGCATGCGCACGGCCAAGGCCGCCGCCAGCACCAGTCACAATGGCCACGCGGCCGTCAAAACGGATCTCGGACATCAGGGGTCTCCCTCAAACGGTGGGTCTTGTTGTGGCGGTGTCACACCAGACGCTCACGTAAACGTCAAGCGCGCCCCTGCGTCACCTCTTGCCGCAGGTAAGGCCGCATGGTTGCACTCGCCCCAAGCGACTAAGGGAGGAAACCATGCTCGCCTATGTGACCCTCGGCACAAACAACAAGGAAAAGGCTCTGGCCTTCTATGACGCCGTCCTCGGCGAAATGGGCGCCAAGCGCTTCTTCGCCAATGACCGCCTGCAATTCTACGGGGTCGGTCCCGGCCAGCCGATGATCGCCATCGGGGATGCCTACGACAAGAACCCCGCCACCGTCGGCAACGGCGTCATGCCGGCGCTTGCCTGTGCCAGCAAGGAAGTCGTCGACAAGGTCTACGCCAAAGCCATCGCTCTCGGCGCGGCAGATGAAGGCGCACCCGGCAACCGGATGCCGACCTTCTACGGGGCCTATTTCCGTGATCCTGATGGTAACAAGATTTGCGTCTGTAAGTTGGGCTAAGCTGGAAAAGCTGGAATCGTCCGGAAAAAACCCGGATAAATCAGTCAACCAACTGCGAAACGGGCTCAGAAATGGGCCCGTTTTTCGTCCAGGCCTCGATACGGTAGGAGCCGGGCATCAGCAGCAGCGGCAACCGTTCGCCCGGCATCAGCAACAGCCGGTCTTCCGGTACCGCCAGCACCGGATCACCCGCCCGGCGCGCTTCCACCAGCACCGGCAGGTCCTGCGGCGCAAACACCGCCGGCACCGCCACGGGCGCCTCGCCGCTATCCTTCGCCGAACCCTGCCGGCCCGAGACCATCGGCGGGCGCGGGATCGCAATCACGATATCCGCGCCATTGGCGGGCCACTCGCCCTCGCCAGAATCCGGAAGGAAAGCAGGGGCTTCCAGCGTTTCGGAGCAGCGCACAAAGCTCACCACAACCGGCTCAAACCCCGAAAGGCGCCGCAATTCTTTCTCCAGCACCTTCGCCTCATCGCCGCGCTCGGCATGAATGATCGCCCGCGCTGTGGGCGATCGTGACAGCACCCGGCGGTTCACCTGCTGCGCCAGCGCCAGATGCCGGCGCGCGCGCTGCTCTTCCGCCGGCAGCGCCGCCAGTTCCCGCGGGCTGGTCCACCAGATACCCGGATCGATCAGTTCCATCCCATGTGTCTTCATATCGCGCAGCAACCGCCCATACCCGGGGTCGCGCGCAACAGAACCCTCCGTCACCAACGGCGCCGAAGTATCAGACGTGCCGCCAGGCCCGAAGGACAGGCCGTCATCGGCGTAGGTATCAAATCCGTCGCCAGCGAGCCGCGACGCCACCCGCTGCACGAATGCAATCTGCTCCGGCGCGTGTTTCTCGCTTTCGATAATTACAGCCCGCGCACCAGCAGATGCGCGGGAAACGAGTTCCACCGGATCGACCCAGCGCTGCGGGCACGCGATGCGCGGTTCATGTTCGGGCGAAGGATAAACCAGATCATCGCGCCCCATTGCGCGCAGCATGTCTGCCAGCGGTCCGCCCTCTGACGTGCTGGCGCCCGCCAGATACAGGTCGGCCTGCGCAAAGAAGAAAGCGCGCGCATCCTGCGCCAGGTCGTCTTCCACATTCCATCCGGTTGCTGCGGCAGGGTCAACGCCGACCGTCTCGACGCCGACCGTCACCTCCTGCGTTGCCGGAACGCAGGCGGAGAGGACAATCGCGAAAAGACAAGCGGCCCGGCCGGGCATGCTGACACCTTTGATCTGCGGGTCCTGTCTGGGTCAGGCATAGGGCAGGCCGGGTCAACGCGACTCCCCCCGGGGGCTAGGCGGTTGCAGGCGATGCAGCCCTGACGGGAGTCCTGGCGCGCGCCGATTGCCATTGCTAGCTTTCCAATCCCGGACGCGGCGGCTAAGCCTGTCAGCGGGGTTATCCAGTTAGCGGGAGGCGCGTTAAGCATGCCGGCAGGATTTGAATGGGGCTGGGACAATGGCCGCGCACTGATCGGCATCGTGCTGATCTATGCGCTCTGCTGGGCGTTCTCGGAAAAGAAGAAGCTGTTGCCGTGGAAAGTCATCATCGGCGCCACCGTATTGCAGTTCGCGTTCGCGCTGATCCTTTTCGGTGTCCCCGTCGTTCGCTCCGTCCTGTTCCAGGCCAACAATGTGGTCAGCGGCCTGCAGGACGCAACGCGCGCCGGCACGAATTTCGTGTTCGGCTATGTCGGCAACAACCAGGCCGCATCCGAGCTCATCGGCTCCTCCGCGCCGCCGCTCTTCTTCTTCCAGATCCTGCCGATCATCATTGTCGTTGCCGCGCTCTCGGCCATGCTCTGGCACTGGCGCATCCTGCGCTGGATCACCAATGGCTTCGCCGCTGTCTTCCGCCGCGCGATGGGCCTTGGCGGCGCCACCTCGCTCGCCGTGTCCGCCAACGTGTTCATGGGTATGACCGAAGCGCCGGTTCTCATCCGCCCATACATCAAGGGCATGACGCGCTCCGAGCTGTTGATCATGATGACCGCCGGCTTCGCCACCATCGCCGGATCTGTTCTGGTCGTGTACGGAGCATTCCTTGAGGGCAAGATGGCAAACCCGCTGGCCCAGCTGCTGACAGCTTCGATCATGGCGGCGCCTGCCGCCGTCGCCGTCGCCCTCACCATGATCCCGGAAACCACACCCGCTGACCAGCGCGCGCAGAACCCGGACTTCAACTACGCCTCCACGATGGACGCCTTCTCCACAGGCGCCACCGACGGCCTGAAGATCGTTTTCAACATTGCCACCATGTTGATCGCCGCGCTCGCGCTGCTCTGGCTGGTCAATGCCGGCCTTGGCGCATTCCCGGATGTCGCCGGCGCGCCGCTCTCCATCGAACGCGTGCTAGGCTGGATCTTCGCGCCGCTGATGTACATGATTGGCGTACCATGGGCGGAAGCCTCGCAGTCCGGCTCGCTGATGGGCGTGAAGACCGTGCTCACGGAATTTGTCGCTTTCATCCAGCTCGCCGAGATTCCGGTCGACGCGATGGATCCGCGCACACGCATGATCACTGCGCACGCCATCTGCGGCTTCGCCAATTTCGGCTCGATGGGCATCCTGATCGGCGGCCTGTCGATCGTGGAACCGGACCGGCGTGAGGATTTCCTCTCGCTCGCCTGGCGCACCCTGCTGGCTGGCACGCTCGCGACCTGCCTGTCGGGAGCTGTCGTCGGCGCCTTGCCGTATCAACTCTTCGCGGGCGTCGCCAGCTGACGCTGCGGCCGGGGTCGCCAATCCCGGCGCCTGCGACTAGACTTTCCTGAACACGTTTCAGTGGAGCGCTTCCGCGTGCCTTTTAGAACAGGCCTGATTGTTGTCGCCCTCGCGAGCGTTGCCCCATGGGCGGCCGCCGAGGAAGCCGAAGCGCCCGTGCTCATCGCGGACCTGCGCTTGCCGGCGGTCGAAACCCTGGGCGACCGTCCGGTTTCTGCGCCCGGCTCGCGTGCGGTGATCGATGCGACCGCCATCGTAGAAACTGCCGCCGACCGCCCGGCCGAAATCCTGAATCAGGCGCCGGGCGTCAATATCCAGATGAACTCGGGGCAGGAGCACCTGATCTCCATCCGCTCGCCGGTGCTAACGGCGGGCGCCGGGCAGGGAAGTTTCCTCATTCTCGAAAACGGGGTGCCTACCCGCTCGCCTGCCTTCGGCAACGTCAACAGCCTGATCGAGCCGCACCTTGAAATCGCGGACGGCATCGAAATCGTGCGCGGGCCGGGCAGTGCGAAGTATGGATCGAATGCCGTACACGGACTGATCAATGTCATCCTGGCCGGCCCCTCCTCACCGCAGCAGGTGCGCGCAAGCTATGGCTCCCTTGGCCGCTGGCGCGGCGACGCATCGGTGAACCTCGGAGCGGCGACGCGCCTCAATCTTTCGCTCATGGAAGATGGCGGCTGGCGGGACAGCACAGGCGTCACGCAGCAGAAACTATCGCTCGTCACCGAAGCGGGCATCGGCGAATGGGACGCCAGCTTCTGGCTTTCCGCTTCAAACCTTGAACAGGACACCGCCGGCTTCATCCAGGGCGTGGACGCTTACAAGAATAAGGACACCGCGAAGACCAATCCCAATCCCGGCGCGTTCCGCGATGCCTGGTCTGCCCGCGCCGGCGCGCGTCTTGTCCGGGATCTCGGCCCCGGCACCCTGACGCTGATCCCGAACCTGCACACGCAGTCGATGGTTTTCTCACAGCACTTCCTGCCCTATGGCGGCGTCGAGAAGAACGCGCATACCGGCGGCGGCCTTATGGCGCGCTACGAGTTCGATCCCGGCGAGCGCGTTACCTGGCGCATTGGTGCGGATACCGACTATGCGACGGGCTATCTCAAGGAAATCCAGCCCCTGCCGCATCCTAGCCCGGCTTTTCCGCAGGGGCTGCACTATAATTATAATGTCGACACGCTCTCCCTCGCCCTCTGGGGCGAAGCGGAAGTCAGCCTCTCTGAAAACGTACGCCTGCTCGCAGGTGTTCGCGGCGAGACGCATGACTATGACTATACCACCCGCATTCCCGCCGGCATTCGCGGCCGCTTCAATGTCGCGCCGGACCGCTCCGATGATTTCAGCTTCGTCACGCCAAAGCTCGGCCTGATCTGGGACCGGGACGGATATAGTCTCTATGCGAACTATGCCCGCGGCGCCCGCGCCCCGCAGGTTTCCGATCTCTACCGGCTGCAGAACCTGCAACTGCCCGGACAGGTGCGCGAAGAAAGCCTCGACAGTCTCGAGATCGGCGCCCGCGGCGAGGCGCTGTTCGGCCATCTCACCTTCGATGTCGCGGCCTACTGGATGGAGAAAGAAAACTTCTTCTTCCGCGATTCCGATGGCCTCAACGTGCCGGACGGTTCGACCGGACATATCGGCGCCGAAGCGGCCGCCACGCTGATCCTCTCGCGCGCGTTCAGCCTCTCCGGCAATGTGGCCTGGAGCGACCAGACCTACACATTCAACCGCCCGGTCGTGGCGGCGCAGGAGCGGATCGTTTCCGGCAGCCGCATCGACACCGCGCCCGAATGGCTCGCCGACCTGCGCGCCGACTGGCAGGCGAGCGAAGCGCTGAAACTTTCCCTGACGCTGGAACATGTCGGCGAATATCTCGCAGACCCCGCCAACACGGTCACCTATCCCGGCCACACCATTCTCGGCGCGCGCGCGGGCCTGTCGCTTGGCAGCGGACTCGAAGCCTACATTATCGTCCGTAACCTGACGGATGAGCGCTATGCCGACCGCGCCGATGTGGCCCAGGGCAATGAGCGCTATTTTCCCGGAGAGCCGCTGAATGCGACCTTCGGCATCACGAAAAGATTCTAGCCAAAAATTCCAGGAGAAACACATGAAGCTCTATCACAGCCCGCAGGCACCGAACCCGGACCGCGTCGTCTATTTCCTGCGCGCCAAGGGCAAGCTGGATGCGGTGGAGCTCGAGGAAATCTCGATCATGAAGCAGGAGCACAAACAGGCAGGCTACCGCGAAGTCTCGCCCTATGCGCAGGTGCCCGCGCTCATCCTCGACGATGGCACGAACATCACCGAGAGCCGCGCCATCTGCACCTATCTCGAAGGCGTCTTCCCGGAGCCGAACCTGATGGGCCGCGACCCGAAGGAAAAGGCCCTGATCGAAATGTGGGACCGGCGCGTAGAGCTGATGTTCTTCATCCAGTTCGCCGGCTGGTTCCGCAACGCCCATCCGATGATGGCGCCGCTCGAAGTGCCGCAGAGCGCCGAAGCCGCTGCCAAGAGCGAGAAGGCTGCGAAGAAAATGGCCGAACGTCTCAACGAACACCTAGCCAACAACGAGTTCGTCGCTGCAGACCGTTTCTCCATCGCAGACATCACGCTCTACATTACCTGCGGCTTCTGCCGCGTGATGAAATGGTCGCCGCACAAGGAGTTGCCGCATCTCGGCCGCTGGCACGAGGCGATGACGGCGAGGGGCTTTGCCGGCTGATTTCCGGAATAGTCCGTATAAGGAACAAGTGGGGCAGGGTGCGGAAGGTCTGAGGAGCAGGGGTTTCCACAGGCGCCAGATGCGCTATCTAGCGCCGTGAACAGATTTCCGGGGGAACCCTACATGCGCCGGATTGGCCTTGTTGCCGCGCTTTGCCTTGTTGCCGCCGCCTGCGCGCAGCGCTCCGCCTGGACGCTGCCGGTGCAGGCTGCCGAACTGGAAGAGCTGCAGAGCGCCGCCCCTGCCGGCCGTCTCCCGGGGGTCGCCCGCCCCGCCACCTACCGCGCCGCGCTCGATCTTGATCCCCGAGAAGACAGTTTCTCCGGCACGGTCGAGATCGATATCGACCTGAAAGCCGCCGTCACCGGCCTCTGGCTGCACGGCGAGAATCTCGATGTCAGCCGCATCACCGCCACCGCCGGCGGCGAAACGGTGGACGCGAGCTGGACCGAAGTGCTCGACACCGGCGTCGTCTGGGTCGGCTTCCCGAAACGGCTCGAAGCGCGCCGCGTCACGCTCACCATCGACTATACCGCCCCGTTCGACGTGAACCTCGCCGGCCTCTTCCGCGTCGAGTCGCAGGGGCGCCGCTACGCGCTCGCCAAGTCCGAGAGCATTCAGGCGCGCCGCTTCCTGCCGGGCTTTGACGAACCGGGCCTGAAGGCCGTGTTCGACATGGCGATCACCGTGCCGGATGGCATGCACGCCATCGCCAACACGCCGGAAGTTTCGCGCGCACCGGCGCGTGATGGCCACGTCACCATCCGCTTCGCGCCCACGCGCCCGCTGTCCACCTATCTCCTCTCCACCGCCGTCGGCGAGTTCGACCGGGTCGAGCGCCCGCCGCTGCCGCCAAACAAGGCGCGCGATTTCGAAGTGCCACTCACCGGCTACACGCGCGCGGGCAAGGCGGCAGAGCTCGACTTCGCGCTCGATCTCACGCCCGGCATGATGCGCGTGTTCGAAGAGATGCTGCGCCAGCCCTATCCCTATGAGAAGCTCGACATCATCGCCTCGCCGCAATGGCCCTCCGGCGCGACTGAGCTTGCCGCGGCGATCACCTATAATGAGGCGCGCATCCTGAAAGGGCCGGATGCCGGCCCGGCGCTCATCCGTGCGCTGAAGGAAATCCACGCGCACGAGATTGCGCACATGTGGTTCGGCAATCTCGTCACGCCGCCATGGTGGGATGATCTCTGGCTGAAAGAGGCGTTCGCCAGCTGGGCCGAAATCGTTATCCTCGAGGCGCTTGAGCCTTACGGCAATCACGATGTCGCTGGCGTCGCGGACGGCCTGACCGCCATGGCGCTCGATAGTCAGGCGAGCGTGCGCGCCGTCGCCGAGCCGATCAGCCGCAATGAAGACATCCGCAATGCCTATGACGCGATCACCTATTCCAAGGGCCAGTCGATCATCCGCATGGTCGATCACTATTTCACGCCGGAACAGTTCCGCCCCGCCCTTGGGCGCTACATTCGTCAGTTTGCGGATGGTGAGGCAGACAGCGCCGATTTCTATGCCTCCATCTCCCGCGTCACCGGCGAGCCTGCCATCGGCGAAGTGTTCCGCAGCTTCGTCACGCAGCGCGGCATCCCGCTGATCGAAGCGGAAGTCTCCTGCGGCAATGGCGCGCCAAAGCTCACGCTCAGCCAGAGCCGCTACCGGCCACTCGGCTCAACCATCGATCCGGGAACGCGCTGGTCCGTTCCGGTCTGCACCTCCTGGCAGGACGGCGCGAACCGCGGTGAAACCTGCACGCTGCTCAGCACGGAGCGCAAGGTGGTCGAGCTCAAGGGCGCGGTGTGCCCCGGCGTGATTGTTCCGAATGCGGATGGTGCGGGCTATTACCGTTTCAATCTCACCGCAGACAGCTGGGCCGCGCTCGGCGGCGCCATTTCCGAATTGCCCTCCACCGAGGCGCTGGTCAGCGTCGACAGTGCCAATGCGGCCTTTGCCGCAGGCTCAATGTCCGGGGAGGCCTATCTCGATGTTCTGATTCCAGCGCTCGGGCACAGCGAAGCCGCCGTCCTCTCCGCCAGCCTGCGCGCCATCGAGACCTTGCTCACACAGCTTGGCGATCATCCGGCTGCGGAGGAAATCACCGTGCGGGTCGCTGCCGCGCTTGATGCCCGCTCCGCCCGTCTGACGGGGCCGGAAGCAGATGCCCGCATCCTCGGCTTCCGCGCGGAAGTCCTGCAGGAGGCCAGCGCGCGCGCCGATCTGCTCCGCCGCCTGCAGCCGCTGCTCGATGGCACCGGCGGCCTCAGCACAGACCTCTACACGCCCGCCCTTCGCGTCGCCTTCGCGGATGGCGGCGCTTCGGCCTTCGACCAGATCCTCGCCGCCCGCACGCGCATCGACAATGCAGTGTTCACATCAGCCGTCGCCGGCGCCATGGGCAGCGTGCCGGATCCCGCGCTCGTCTCCCGCGCCGAAGCGTTGATGCGCGAAGGCGCGTTCGGCCCCGCCGCCAGCCTGTCCATCGCGACCAGCCTGATGGCTAGTCCGCTTCACCGCGAAAATGTCTGGCAGAATCTGAAGGCGGATTTCCCCGGCTTTCTCTCCGCCATCCCCTCGCAGACGCGCCGCGCCGCGCCGCGCCTCGCGCGCAGCTTCTGCGACCCGGCGCGCGCCGGCGAGATCGAAGCCTTCTTCGCTGCGCAAGGCCGCGACGTCGCTGGCCATGAGCGCGCACTCGCCGAAACGGTGGAATACCTGACGCTGTGTTCCGTGCAGGCGGAGGCCGCCCGCGCCGCGTTTGCGCCTTAGGCGTTCTTGATCGTCAGGCCGCCATCCACCGGGATGTGCACGCCGTTGAGGAAGCTCGCCGCTGGCAATACCAGCGACAGCGTCATATGCGCAACCTCTTCCGGAATGCCATACCGGCGCAGCGGCACGCGCCGCTTGGCGTAGATTTCCTTGTGCTCGTCCGGAATGCCCGCCGTGATGCCGGTTTTGATCGGGCCGGGGCAGATACAGTTCACCGTGATGCCTTCGCGGCCAAGGTCCACCGCCAGCCCGCGCGTCAGTCCGATCACGCCGTGCTTGGCCGCCACATAGGGCGAATTGCCCGGCGTCGCGCCGAGACCCTCCGTGGACGCAATATTGACGATCCGCCCCCAGCCGTTTTTGCGCATGTAAGGCAGCGCCGCGCGGATGGCCCGCTGGTGCGAAGTCAGCATCACATTGATGCTCGGCCCCCAGCTGTCCTCATAGCTTTCCTCGCCGACTTGGGCCGCTATGGCAAAGCCGGCATTGTTGACGAGAATGTCCATGCCGCCGAAATGTGCCGCCGCCTCATCCACCACGCGCTTGATCGCTTTCGCGTCGCCGACATCCAGCGCCCAGCCTTTCACATGCTCGATGCCCGCCGCCTTGATCTCGGCGACCACCTTGTCGACGTTCTCCTGCTTCAGGTCGGTCACCGCCACGTTCGCGCCTTCGCGCGCGAACAGGTGCGCGGTTGCCCGGCCCATGCCGCTGGCGGCGCCGGTAATCAGCGCGGTCTTGCCTTTGATGGAGCGCGACAGCTCCTGATAGGGTGGCTGGTTCATGCCTGTTTCCTCACTTTTTTGAGTGTTCCAGAGAAGTTGAGACAAGGCCTTCCGTCCGCCGACACAATGCCGCGCACAAAGACCAGCGACCGGCCCGCTCGCAGCACCTCGCCGCGCGCTTCAATCCATTCGCCGACCTTTGGTCCATCGAGGAATTCCGAAGTGAACGCGACTGTCAGGCCATAGCCGCCATCCATTTCATTGTTCGCAATCGCAAACAGGGCAAAGTCCGCAAACGTCATCAGGCAGCCGCCATGCATCACGCCGCCGCCGTTCATGTGCTTGCGCTCGGCGCGGAAGGCGGCAACGGGGCCTTTTTCGTCGTGCCGGAAGTAGAATGGTCCGGCTGTCTCGTATTCGAACGGCTCATCCGGCCAGTTTATCCAGCCTGCCCACTCCCCGGATTCGATCGTCACTGGCGGCATTTCGTCTCCCCGTCATGCTGCGGCAACCATACCCCGACGGCCCCCTTCGACAAGCGTGCCGTTGGGGCATAGAGTGGGGCCTGAAAAGACCACATACCGGGAGACGAGACATGGCGTTTGATGCCGAAACCCGCGCCGCCCTGATCGAGCAGGTGCGCCGCTTCGTGACCGAAACCTGCGTGCCGGTCGAGGCCCAGGTGTCGGAAGAAGACGAGGTGCCCCAGCACGTCGTCAATGCGATGAAGGAACTCGGCCTGTTCGGCGTCGCCGTGCCGGAGGCCTATGGCGGTCTGCAGCTCGACATGGAAACCGAATGCCTCGTTGCCCTCGAACTCGGCCAGACCTCGCCCGCCTTCCGCTCCGTCGCCGGCACCAATATCGGCATCGGTTCACAGGCCCTCGTTCTTTTCGGCACGGAAGCGCAAAAGGAAAAATGGCTGCCCGGCATCGCCTCGGGCGACCTGATCGCCAGCTTCGCCCTCACCGAACCCGAAGCAGGCTCGGACGCGGCCGGCCTCAAGACCCGCGCCGTGCGCGACGGCGACCACTACATCCTCAACGGCACCAAGCGCTACATCACCAACGCCAACAAGGCGGACCTCTTCACCGTCATGGCACGGACGAACCAGGATGAGCCCGGCGCCAAGGGCGTCTCCGCCTTCATCGTTGAGCGGGGTACGCCCGGGCTCTCTGTCGGCAAGCCCGAAAAGAAGATGGGCCAGCAGGGCGCGCATATCTGCGACGTCATTTTCGAGAATGCCCGCGTGCCCGCCGCCAACATGGTCGCGAAGGAAGGCGAAGGCTTCAAGGTCGCGATGAGCGTGCTCGACAAGGGCAGGCTGCACATTTCCGCCGTTGCCACCGGCATGTCCAAACGCCTGATCCGCGAGATGGTCACCTACGCGCTGGAGCGCAAGCAGTTCGGCAAACCGATCTTCGAACACCAGCTGATCCAGGGCCTCATCGCCGACAGCCAGGCCGAAACCTACGCCGCCGAATGCATGATCCTCGACGCTGCCCGCCGCCGCGATGCCGGCGAGGATGTCACGCTGCTCGCTTCCTCCACCAAGCTCTTCGCCACTGAGGCGTGCGGGCGCGTAGCTGACCGCGCCGTTCAGGTCTTCGGCGGCGCTGGCTATGTCGCCGACTATGGCATCGAACGCTTCTACCGCGACGCCCGCATCTTCCGCCTCTACGAAGGCACCAGCCAGATTCAACAAATCATCATTGCCCGCGAGCTTGCCCGCGCCGCCAAAGCAGGAACCCTCTGATGTTCGACTACGACCCCACCGATCCGCATGAAGTCGGCCTCAACGCAGACCGCCTCGCCGCGATCCCGCAATTCTTCAAGTCGAACTATATCGACACCGGCAAGCTGCCCTGCATGGGACTGCTCATCTCGCGCGGCGGCGAGGTTGCGCATGAAAGCTATACCGGCGCCACCGAAATGGGCGGCAACCAGCCCATCGGCCCGGAAACCATCTTCCGCATCTATTCGATGACCAAGCCGATCACGACGCTCGCCATCATGATGCTGTTCGAGGAATGCAAGCTGCGCCTCGACCATCCGGTCAGCCGCTATATTCCGGAATACAAGAACGCCAAGGTCTGGGCCGGCGGCACAGCGGCAGCGCCGAAACTGAAAGACCCGGACCGCGAGATGACGGTGCTCGATCTCGTCACCCACACATCCGGCCTCACCTATGGCTTCCTGATGCAGGACGAGACCGACGAAATTTACCGCATCAACAAGGTCGGCCATCCGAAGCAGACGCTGCAGGATATGGCCCGCCAGATCGCCACGTTGCCGCTCGCTTTCTCTCCGGGTACGGAATGGCGCTATAGCCACTCCATCGACACGCTCGGCGCGATTGTCGAAATCGTCAGCGGACAGCCGCTCGACGAATTCTTCCGTGAACGTATCTTCGGCCCGCTCGGCATGAACGACACCGATTTCTGGGTGCCGGAGGACAAGATCCACCGCCTGATGGCCTGCTACCAGAAAGACGCGAAGACCGGCGAGACGACGCTCGCCGATCCGGCCGGCGCGGCCTCGAAGCTCTACGCCAGGCGCCCGAACCTGCTCAATGCCGGCGGCGGCCTTGCCTCCACCATCCGCGACTATCACCGTTTTGCCCTGATGCTCTTGCGCGGCGGCACGCTTGACGGCGCGCGCCTGATCAGCCCGAAAACCTGGGAATTCATGCGCCAGAACCATCTGCCCGGCGGCCAGACGATGCGCGGCATGGGCCGTTCGGCCTTCACCGAAGTCATGGCCGAAGGTGTCGGCTTCGGCCTCGGCGGCTCGGTCATCACCGATATCGTGCGCACCACCCAGCCCGGCAGCGAAGGCACCTTCAGCTGGGGCGGCCTCGCCTCCACCTTCTTCTGGATCGACCCCGAAGAAGAACTGATCGCCATCCAGGCCACCCAGCTGATGCCATCCTCCACCTATCCGATGCGCCTGCAATTGCAGCAACTCGTCTACGCGGCGATCGACTGGTGAGCGAACAGAAGCCCCTCTCCGTCCGCGACGCGATCCTCTCGCTCACGGCTGCCAAGGGCGCGGGCAAGAGCATTGCGCCGGAAGATGCCGCCAAAGCCGTCAGCCCGGAACATTTCGTCCGTGTGCTGAAGGATGTGCGCGCCGAAGCCGTCCGCCTGCACAAGGCGGGCCTCATCACCATCTACCGCAAGGGCAAACCGATCGAAGACCCGGACACGTTCAAGGGTGTATACCGGCTGGGCCTGCCTCCAGCATAGGACATGCCGAAGCCCCCCGACCCCTTCCACGAATTCGTCGCCGAGCTTTTCCGCGGCCTCGGCCAGGTCACTATCAAGCGCATGTTCGGCGGCGCCGGCGTCTGGCATGAAGGCATCATGTTTGCGCTGCTGGCGGACGATACAATCTTCATCAAGGCCGACGCACCCTTACGCGCCGCGCTCACCGAAGAAGGCAGCTATCCTTTCGTCTGGCAGCGCCCGTCCGACGGCGCCGAAATCGATCTCGGCTATGTCAGCCTTCCTTCCGCCGCGCTAGACGATCCGGACGAAGCCGTCATCTGGGGCCGCAAAGCCCTCGCCGTCGCCCGCGCGAAATCGGTGGCCAAACCCGTCCGTAAAAGGAAGAAACCCTAGGCGACTTCCGGTCGCGCGACCGGCTGGTCGAGCGAGAAGGCATAGTCCGACGAGCCATGCATCCGCAGGTGCTGCAAACGCTGCCAGCCATCTTCCAGCGTGAAGCGCTCACCCTTCGCCGCCCACCACATCACGAAGCCGGGGCCGTCGGAACGGTCAATCTCCTTCGCCAGTCGGCGCATGCCGGGCGGGTGGGTCTTGCCGGAATGACTGAACGCCTTCAGGTCGTCCAGCGACCGCCAGACGGCCATCGTCGAGATGTCCGGCGCGCGCCATTCATCCGGGTACGGAAAAGCATTAGTGAAGCCCCGCCAGCTGCCATCCGGGCAGCGCAGGCCGTGGTCGTGGTGCAGCAACCCCTCAAAGGCGTCGCCATCACGGAAAATGCGCGGCAACAGCGCAATGAATACCTGAACGAACTCATTGCTGAGGTCGAACTTGCCCAGGGGCCGGGCACAGTTGAAATGCACGAGCCTGAAATCCATAGCGTCCCGGCCTTATATCCATCTGCCGGAACCTTAATAGGAATTGGGTTTAGTAATCTTTAAGGGAAACGAAATTTATTCGCATCCACCGGAGATTACTTGCCCTTGAACTCCGCAGGGCGCTTTTGCAGGAACGCCGTCACGCCCTCGCGGAAATCTTCCGTCCGGCCCGCTGTGCGCTGGGCAATCCGCTCATTATGCAGGGCGGCGCCGAAATCGTCGTCACACGCGTCCCAGATGCACTGGCGCGCCAGCGACAGGGCGACGGTCGGCCCGGTCGCCAGTTTCACGGCAAACTCCTTGGCCACGGTCATCAACTCGGCGTCGTCCACGACACGGTTAACCAGGCCCCACTGCAGCGCCGTTTCCGCCGGCAGTTTTTCACCCAGAAGTGCCATTTCCATGGCCCGCACCCGGCCGATCGTCTTGGCCAACAGGTAGGAAGATCCGCCATCCGGCACCAGGCCGATGCGGCGGAAAGCCTGCAGGAAATAGGCGCTCTTGCCCGCAATCACGAGGTCGCCCATCAGGCCGATGGCGCAGCCGACGCCGGCTGCCGCGCCGTTCACTGCCGTGATCACCGGATGCGGATGTTCGCGGATCGCCGTGACCAGCGGATTGTAGAACGCGTCCAGCGCCTTGCCGGCATCCGGCACCGAGTCCGGGTGCGCAATCTGCGGCCCGCCGCCCATGCCGCCCAGGTTCGCGCCCGAACAGAAGCCCCGGCCCTTGCCGGTCAGGATGGTGCAGCGCGCTTCCTTTGCGGCCACTTCAAACGCATGCAGCAGCTCGATGGCCGTATCCACGCCGCAGGCATTCAGCGTCTTGTCGTCATTGAAGGCGATGATCGCGATGCTGCCGTCCAGCTCGTAGGAAATCTTCTCATACTTGGCCATCTGTCCGTCTCCCTGATCTCTGTGCCGGCATGGCTAGCGCGAATGGCACAGGCCGTGAACACGTCACGCAGGGGCAAGGATTTGCGCGCCCCCTTGGGCGAATGCTGAACACGCGCTACAGTATTCACGACAGAACACGCCCCAACGGCATTCATCGGGAGAATTCGCAATGGCCCTCGACGGCACCACAGACTCCGGCATGCGCTCGCTGCTCGACCGGCAAAAGGCCGCGCACCTGCGCGATGGCATTCCCTCCGCCGCCAAACGAATCGAATGGCTCGACAAATCCATCGACCTTCTCTTCACCCACGGCGACGCACTCAACGAGGCCATGTGTGCAGATTTCGGCCACCGCTCGAAAGACCAGTCGAACCTCACCGACATTGCCGGCTCCATCGGCGCGCTGAAATTCGCCAAGGCCAACCTCGCCAAATGGATGCGCCCCGAAAAGCGCAAGGTTGAGTTCCCCCTCGGCCTCCTCGGCTCGAAGGCAGAGCTGCAATTCCAGCCGAAAGGCGTCATCGGCGTCATCAGCCCGTGGAACTTCCCGGTCAACCTCACCTTCACCCCGCTCGCCGGCGTCTTCGCTGCGGGCAACCGCTGCATGATCAAGCCGTCGGAATTCACAGAGGCGACTTCCGAGCTAATGAAATCGCTGATCGCGAAATACTACAGCCCGGAAGAATGCGTCGTCGTCACCGGCGGCCCGGAAGTCGGCGGCGAGTTCACGCGCCTGCCGTTCGATCACATCCTCTTCACTGGCGCGACCTCCATCGCGCATCACGTCATGCGCGCCGCGGCAGACAATCTCGTACCGCTGACGCTCGAGCTTGGCGGCAAGTCGCCCGTCATCCTCGGCCGCTCGGCAGACATGCAGAAAGCCGCCAACCGCATCATGGCCGGCAAGACGCTCAACGCCGGCCAGATCTGCCTCGCGCCGGACTATGCCTTCGTGCCGAAGGAAAAGACGCAGGACTTCATCGGCGCCGCCACCCGCGCCGTCGAAACGATGTACGCCTCCGGCCTCAAGGACAATGACGACTACACCTCCGTCATCAACCAGCGGCACTATGATCGCATCATGGGCTATGTCGAAGACGCCAAGGCCAAGGGCGCGCAAGTGCTCGAGATTAATCCGAAGTCGGAGAATTTCGCCCAGCAGCCGCACCACAAGATCCCGCCGACCCTGATCATCGATCCGACCGACGACATGAAAGTCATGCAGGACGAAATCTTCGGCCCCATCCTGCCGGTCAAATCCTATGGCGATGCGAAGGATGCCGTTGCCTATATCAACGCCCATCCGCGCCCGCTCGGCCTCTACTACTTCGGCGAAGACCAGGCCGAGCGCGAACTTGTGCTCAACAACACCACGTCCGGCGGCGTCACTG
Organism: Hyphomonas sp.; assembly: GCA_003486945.1. Lineage (GTDB taxonomy): Bacteria > Pseudomonadota > Alphaproteobacteria > Caulobacterales > Hyphomonadaceae > Hyphomonas. Next base: position 18,874 of record DNFL01000083.1, read on the forward strand.
TCAACGACGTGATCTTCCACGTCGCGCAGGAAGACCTGCCGTTCGGCGGCGTCGGCCCCTCGGGCATGGGCCACTACCACGGCCGCGAGGGTTTCGAGACCTTCTCCAAGCTGCGCCCGGTGTTCCACCAGGCGCCGGTGTCGGCGCTGAAGTTCTTCGGCCCCCCGTACGGCGCCCGCATGGACGCGCTGCTCAAGTTCCTCATGAAGTGAAACCGCGATGACCGCCTACATCTACGAACACCTGCGCACCCCGCGCGGCAAGGGCAAGAAGGACGGATCCCTTCACGAGATCACAGGCCTCAGCCTGGCGACCCAGGTGCTGGAAGCCCTGCGGGACCGCAATGACCTCGACACATCGAAGGTCGACGACGTCATCCTCGGCTGCGTCTCACCGGTGGGCGAGCAGGGCGCGGACATCGCCCGCACCGCCGTCCTCTCCGCCGGCTGGGCCCAGACCGTGGCCGGTGTCCAGATCAACCGCTTCTGCGCCTCCGGTCTGGAAGCCGTGAACATGGCCGCGGCCAAGGTCAAATCCGGCGAGGCCGATTTCGCCGTCGGCGGCGGCATCGAGGCCATGAGCCGGGTGCCGATGGGCTCGGACGGCGGCGCCTGGCCGGTCGATCCGACCTCGGCCTTCCCCACCTATTTCGTGCCCCAGGGCGTCTCGGCCGACATGATCGCCACCAAATACGGCTTCAGCCGCGACGACGTGGACGCCTATTCGATGGAGAGCCACAAGCGCGCCGCGGCCGCCTGGGCTGACGGCCGCTTCTCGAAGTCGGTCATCGCCGTGAAGAACCAGCTCGGCCTCGTCCAACTGGACCGCGACGAGACCATCCGTCCGAACACTGACATGCAGTCGCTGGGCGCCCTGAATGCCTCCTTCGCCATGATGGGCGAGATGGCCTTCGACGCCGTGATCAACCAGCGCTACCCCGAGGTCGAGCGGGTCAATCACGTCCACACGCCCGGCAACTCCTCGGGCATCGTCGACGGTTCGGCCGGGGTCCTGATCGGCTCGCTGGAAGCCGGCAAGGCCTTGGGCCTCAAGCCGCGCGCCCGCATCGTCGGCGCCGCCTCGATCGGGTCAGAGCCCTCGATCATGCTGACCGGCCCCGAGTTCGTGACCAAGAAGCTGCTCGCCAAACTGGGCATGACCACCGCCGACATCGACGTCTGGGAGCTTAACGAGGCCTTCGCCGCCGTGGTGCTGCGCTACATGCAGGCGCTCGACATCCCGCACGACAAGATGAACGTGAACGGCGGCGGCATCTCCATGGGCCACCCGCTGGGCGCCACCGGCGCCATGATCACCGGCATCGCCCTCGACGAGCTGGAGCGGTCGAACAAGTCCACCGCCCTGATCACCCTGTGCATCGGCGGCGGCATGGGCACCGCCACCGTCATCGAACGCGTCTGAGGATTTTGACCATGGAAAACTTCAAGATCGACGTCGACGCCGACGGCATCGCCCTGATCACCTTCGACGTCCCCGGACGCTCGATGAACACCCTGACCTCGGGCGTGATGCAGGAGATCCCGCAGTGGGTCGAACGGGTGAAGACCGACGACGCCATCAAGGGCGCGGTCCTGACCTCGGGCAAGGCCAGCGGCTTCTGTGCCGGCGCCGACCTCGGTGACATGGCCGGCGGCATGCTGGCCGGCGGTTCGCTGCAGGACGCCTATGATGCGGGCTGGAAGCTGAACGGCGCCCTGCGCGCGCTGGAGACTTGCGGCAAGCCGGTGGCCGCGGCCATCAACGGCCTGGCTCTCGGCGGCGGGCTCGAGCTGACGCTGGCCTGTCACTACCGGGTCGTCGCCGACGACAACAAGATTCAGCTCGGCCTGCCCGAGATCAAGGTCGGCCTCTTCCCCGGCGGCGGCGGCACCCAGCGGCTGACGCGCCTGATCGGCGTGCAGGCGGCGATGACGGCGATGAGCGCCGGCTCTTCCTGGCGTCCGAACGACGCCAGGGGCGCGGGCGTGGTCCACGAGGTCGTGGCCAAGGGCACCGAGATCGACGCCGCCAAGGCGTGGATCAAGGGCGGCGGCAAGGCCGTCCAGCCGTGGGACGACAAGGGCTTCAAACAGCCCGGCGGCGGCCCCTACCACCCGGCGGGCATCCAGAATTTCCTCGTCGGCAACGCCATGCTGCGCAAACAGTCCTACGGCAACTATCCGGCCGTGCTGAACCTGATGAAGGCCGTCTATGAGGGCATTCAGGTGCCGATGGACGCGGCCCTGCGCATCGAGACCCGCTACTTCATCAAGACCCTGATGACGCCGCAGGCCCAGGCCATGATCCGCAGCCTGTTCCTGTCCAAGCAGGAGCTGGACAAGGGCGCCGTCCGTCCGGCGGGCGTGCCCAAGTCCGATCCGAAGAAGGTCACCGTCATCGGCGCCGGCATGATGGGCGCGGGCATCGCCTATGTGCAGGCCCTGGCCGGCATCGAGACCATCCTGATCGACCGTACCCAGGAAGACGCCGACAAGGGCAAGGCCCACGTCGCCGACCTGCTGAAGAAGCGCCTGTCGCGCGGCCAGATCACGCAGGAGAAGTTTGACGCCCTGCTCGGCTCGGTCACCGCGACGACCGACTACGACCTGATCAAGGGCTCGGACCTGGTCATCGAGGCCGTGTTCGAGAACCGCGAGATCAAGGCCGACGTCACCAAACGCGCCGAGGCGCAGCTTGAGGCCGGAGCCGTGTTCGGCTCCAACACCTCGACCCTGCCGATCACCGGCCTAGCCGAGGCCAGCGTCCGGCCCGAGGACTTCATCGGCATCCACTTCTTCTCGCCCGTCGACAAGATGATGCTGGTCGAGATCATCCTCGGCGAGAAGACCGGCGAGGCGGCGATCGCCAAATCGCTGGACTACATCATGAAGATCAAGAAGACCCCGATCGTCGTCAACGACGGCCGCGGCTTCTACACCTCGCGCTGCTTCGGCACCTATGTCGCCGAGGGCATGGCCATGCTGGAAGAGGGCTATGCCCCTGCCCTGATCGACAACATCGGCCGCATGACCGGCATGCCGCGCGGCCCGCTGGAGATGCACGACGACGTGGCCCTGGACCTGTCGGTCAAGATCGCCAAGCAGACGGCGCTCGACCTCGGCGACAAATACCAGCCCCTGCCCGGCTCGCAGATCGTCCAGAAGATGGTCGAGGAGCTCGGCCGCTATGGCCGCAAGAACGGCATGGGCTTCTATGACTACGACCAGAAGCCCAAGAAGATCTGGGCCGGTCTGGCCGAGCTGGCGCCGGTGAAGATCAACGATTCCACGCCGGAACTGGTCGAGGACCAGAAGCAGCGCCTGCTGTACCGGCAGGCCGTCGAGGTCGCGCGCTGCTGGGAAGAGGGCGTCATCGACGACCCGCGCGAGGCCGATGTCGGCGCCATCCTGGCCTGGGGCTTCGCGCCCTGGACCGGCGGCCCGATCACCATGATCGACCAGACGGGCCTCAAGGCCTTCGTGGCCCAGGCCGACGACTACGCCGCCCGCTACGGCGACCGCTTCAAGGTCCCGCAGCTGCTGCGCGACATGGCGGCCAAGGGTGAGACCTTCTACGGAAACTTCGCCGGGAAGCAGAAGGCGGCGGCCTGAGTGCAGCCCACAGAACACCGTCGCCCCGGAGTCGATCCGGAGTGACGGTCAAGGGACTCAAAGATCCTTCGGTGAAAAACCGGGCCGGCATTGAACCGTTCGGCGCTGCCCGCGCACCTCTCTCACGAACCTTTTCGGGGAGACCAACGCATGCCCAACACCCTGCGCGAACTCAATGCCCGCGAGATCGAGGCACTCGACCGCATCACCCGTCCGTCGGGGTTTTTCGAATTGGCAGCCGACCTCTTCCGGGGCGGAACAGCCTGGGCCAGCCTGGGAATGATGACGGCCGAAATCGGCCTGTTCATTGCAGGCGTCTGGTGCGCCTGGCGCTTTTCCGGAGCAACGACTCCCCTTGAGGCCATGCGATGGGGCCTGCCCGCGCTCGGGCTGATCCTGATGTCCTTCACCATCAAATTCTCGTTCTGGCCGGTGATGCATATCAACCGGCTGAAGCGTCAGGTCGCGGAACTGGAACTGCGACTACTCCGGATCGATTGAAGCCCGATTCCGGATCGCTTGACGCCGGCGGCTTTCGGCTCCACCCGTCGCTTCTGAAACCGGGAGTCGCCGCATGATCCGTCCCCTCGTCCTCGCCCTGCTGCTGGCTGGCGTCGCCTCGACGGCCCAGGCCCAGAACCTGATCATCCACGGCGGCCCGATCTACACGGGCGTCGACGGCGCCCCGCCCGCTCAGCAGGTGACCTTGGTGGATGGCCGCATCGCCTATGTGGGGCCGATGCGGCTCGAACGGACCCCGCCGGACGAATACATCGACCTCAAGGGCGCCGCCCTCTTCCCCGGTTTCACCGACGGCCACGCCCACCTCGACGGCATCGGCTGGCGCGAGCTGACGCTGAACCTCGAGGGTTCGGCCTCGGTCGCCGAGGCGATGGCGCGGCTGACCGCCTGGGCCGAAGCGAATCCCGAGGGCCCCATCGTCGGTCGCGGCTGGATCGAGACCCACTGGCCCGAGGCGCGCTTCCTGACGGCCGCCGACCTCGACGCC